>CAINBI010000059.1 GCA_903846555.1 uncultured Pseudomonadota bacterium | reverse complement strand
GGTTTTTTGTTCAGCGGCAGTCGTAGTCGGCATGGCTAAAAATGCAAAAGGGGATATTTGTGCATGCGGCATGGTATTCACCCAGTTGCGAATCTTCGCAATATCAGCCTGTAAGCCTTGCCAATCACAAATATGCTGCTTTTGATGCACAAGATGTACCTTGGCATGATGCAGACTTGGATTGATGTCTAGCGCTTTAGAATAGCTCGCAATCGCCAAATCCAATTGCCCTAGTTCACGCTGGACGTTGCCTAAATTATTATAAATATCAGCATCGTTAGCGTCTAATTGAATCGCTTTTTGATACTGCTTGATTGCTGCTTCAGGTTTACCTAACTCACGTTGCGCATTAGCTAAGTTGTAATAAAGCGCGGCATCTTGCGTATTTAAAAGTACAGCCTCTTCGAAGCATGTCTCAGCTTGCTTGTAACTACCAGCGGCATGCGCTTGGTTTCCAAGCGAGGATAAGCAATGGCATAGAGCGGCTCTCACACCCTCTCTTTTAGGGGATATTTTTAACAATCGGCGGTAATAAGCAGCAGCCTCTTCAAAACGAGACAGCGAGAGCAGCGTATTAGCAATATTAAGCTGCACATCCAAATCTTTAGCTTGCAGTAAAATAGCTTGCTGAAAGCTCTTTAAGGCAGCTTCCAATTGATGATCGGCACTCAACACCAGACCGTAATTGTTTAAATAATCGAGATTGCGAGGGCTAATTGCCAGCGCCTGCTTGATGTACTGTACAGCCTGAGATACTCGATTAGATTGATAGCAAATAATACCTAACATGTGCAGCGCATCTGCATGGTTAGCCTGCAAAGCCAGCACTTGTTGAAAAACAGTTTCAGCTTGCGCTAGCTGGCTGGCACGATAAAGATTTAGAGCAATTAAGTATTGAGATTGTGGCATAGCCTGATTTTAACCTGAAATCATGTTGAAGCCAGAAGTCGACTTCTAATTTTGGGCGTAAGCGAGTGTTTTAGCCAATTGCTTCAGGCCCATTTCTCTTAATAAGAAACGGTTTGGGTTACATAAGCCAGCCAGTTCGCTTGCGATTGGTAAGACTTCATTACAAATCAAGCAGGCCAATAGCTCCGCACACAGGGGCGCACTAGTAAACCCCTTACTGCCATGTGCTACGTTCAGGTAAAGACCGTTAATCCAAGGCAATGAAGCGGCTGCGGCCGTGGGCCGTGGTGGTGTGGATTTTAAAGCTGCGCTATCGAGCAACTGACCGACTAAGGGAAAGTAGTCCGATGTTGTACATCTAAAAGTAGCGCGGCCACCGACGATATTGCCATATAGACTGTTATGCAAGGATTTAGAGATGGTTTTTAGTGTATTCAAATTGCTCTGATGATCTGACGCACTGATTCTTAATTGAGTGGTATTTAAGTCATTTTTATCTGTTGAGAATGTTGCGCCTACACAATGCTGACCGTTGACTGCTGGGCTTAAATAACCATCACTACATACAATCATTTTCAGTTGACGACTAATTTCTGTTGCACTTAATTGGCTGACCTGTCCACGCACCGCCTGCGTCTTGATATGTTTAGTTTGACTAAACTGCTGCGCATCATTTGCATTGGCAATAACAATAATATCCGCTGAAAGCGTCAGTGAATTATCAGAGTAAACTAAAAAAATATCATTATTTTTCATAATATTAACTACGTTAGTTAATGTTAATAATGTGATATTGCTATGCTCAGTTAATCGCTGGCAAAGCCGCTGTGGATTCACCCACCCAGCATCAGGAAAATAGAGTGCATCATGTGAAATACTAATTCCAGCCAGTGAAGTCGCCTCAATTTGCGTAAGGTATTTTAGAGTATCGGCAGGATGATTTTGTGTTGCCACTTTCTTAATCCGCGCTAATTCTCTGACGTTAAAGCCCATTTGTAGCAGGCCGCAGCGGTTAAATTCAGTCGCGTCTAAATCTAATGATTTAAATAAAGCTAAACTATGCATATAAGCCGCCAACGCAAATACGCTTGCGGCATTGTCACTACTTAACCTTGGATACAGCATTGCAATCGGGTTGCCTGAGGCTTCGCTTGCAATCTCAGCACGGCGTTCCAATAGCGTTACATTAACGCCTCGCTGTGCAAGTGCATAGGCCGTACTACAACCAGCAATTCCAGCACCAATCACAACTGCCGTTTTAGGCTGCATTGAAGTTAACTATCATTTTTGGAATCCAAATTACGTGATTAATTGTAAAACTGTTACGAAAAAGCACTCAATGGTCTCAAACCATATGCTCTGGGAAGCCCGTCCCTATTGCCTCTCAGAGCCTGCCCTCGAGTGAGTTTATCGAGGGGCATCTATTTTAAATATTTTTAACTTTATTTTCATGATAATCACAAATCCATCATTGAAACGACCGTTGCATTTGTATGGCCCGTAAAGCGCCCAAACAGCATTTCACGCTTTTTACCAAAGCCAGCCTGCTTAGTCACTTCAAATCCAGCCGCTAACAAGCCTTTACGAACAACGCCAGCACATGTGAAAGTAGCGAACGTAGACTCCTGCTTCGAAAGCCTAGCCATTTGCTCAAATAGCGCAGGTTGCCACATGTCAGGATTTTTAGCGGGTGAAAAACCGTCTAAAAACCAAGCATCAATTTTTGGGTATACCAGATTTATTCTATCATCGGTCACGACTAATGCTTGTAAGCTTTCTGCAGCATCGCCTATCAGCAAACTTAACTGAACCCGATTACCATACAACATATTGACAGGTTCTCCATTACAGATACTTTCATAACTGGCGATTAAGGGCGCACTAAACTCATGCAACTCAGACCAAGGCTGCAAGGCCGCCGTGATGTCTTGTAAGCTAAGCGGGTATCTTTCAGTGCTGATGAAATGCAAAGTCGCCTCTTTAGGGGCTGTTGCAAGCCATAACTTAGCGGCACAAATGAAATTTAGACCACTTCCAAAGCCAGTTTCTGCGATAACAAAGTGATTGCTGTGTAATTCAAACCAACGTTTAGCGAGGTTATTGCCTTGCAAAAAAACATATTCAGTCTCCAGAGCACCATTATCGCTTGAGAAATACACATCTTGAAATAGGCTGGAATATGGCTGACCATCTCGCCATTCAATGATTACTGGTCTGTTTGTTGTTTTCTGCATGTTTATGAAGTGTAAGGTTTAGCCTATCCATTTGCCAGCGATTAAACTTAGTCACCATTAAGCCTAAAAACTTGCATTACCTCATGAAATTTACCGTGTGGTAAAGCTGGCGTATGTTAAACGGGAAAATATAGTATGACGAATCTTAATAAATCAGCCTTGTAGAAGTCAATATTAATGGGTATCCGTATTCAGTGATTGATTTGAAATAAAACAACTGGATTGAAAATTTCTTTAATCTCTTCGCGTTGAATTCCCCACCACTTGTGGCGAAGCTGGCTGAAAGCCAGGGGGGGGGGTGAGAAGCGTAGTTAATACCCCGCTGCTTGTGGTGGGGTTCTTTAATTAGGTGCTGCGCCCTTGCTGCCATTGCGCCAGACTAAATCAAGCTTACCAAACTTTGCTTTTTCTAATCATTAACCAGCCAAATACCAAGTAGCCTGCCATAGCCAAGGCCAAGCCTGATGGCGCGTACCATAATAGCGGTACGATTAAACCAGCCGATACCGTTGATAACAACATTTGGATAAATGCTTGGCCTGATGCCGCTGTGCCGCGAATTTTGGGATGGCGGTCTAAGGCGGCGAGTGACAGTACTGGCATCGCTAACGCCATGCCGACATTAAACAGAGCGACTGGCAGAATGTTGTAAATGGGATGCGTGGGTAATATAAAGCAAACCAGCACATTCAAAATTGCCATTGCGGCCATCCATGCATAGGCCGCTTTGACTACTTTTTGCCTTGAGTAACGCCCTGCCGCCCGTTTTGCAAAATAAGACCCCAAAATCATGCCGCAGACCGTGGGGATAAACATATAACCGAACTGATGCTGACTTAATCCCAGATGTTTCACTAAAAATACTGGGCTTGCTAATACGTAGATAAAAAAACCTGCAAAATTGGCGCCTAGCGCAAAGACGACATAATTAAATTCTTTATCGCCAAAGATAATGCGATAGTCTTTTATCACTTGTTTTGCCGAGAGCGGCATACGCTTATCAACAGGCATGGTTTCTGGCAAATATCGTATCGCCGCCCATAAGCTAAAACTTGAATACAAGGCCAAAAATATAAAAATCGCCTGCCAATGAATACCAAGCAACAAGCCACCAATAATAGGTGCAACCGCTGGCGCAATACCAAACAACATCTGTACCGTTGCCATCACTCGCTGCGCTTGGGCACCTTCAAACAAATCTCGCACCATTGCCCTTGCCACTACATTGCCTGCGCCACCAGAGAGCCCTTGTAGTACACGAAAGAACCATAGGGTTTCAATATTTGGGGCAAAAGCACAGCCAATAGAAGCGAATACAAAAACACCTAAACCCCATTTGATGGTGGTTATTCGCCCTATTGAATCTGAAATTGCGCCATGCCATAAAGTCATTAGCGCATATGGCAGCAAATAAAAAGTTAAACTTTGCTGTAGCTCAAGCGGTGTGCTATGCAAAGCGGTTTCTAAGGTTGGGAACGCTGGGAGATAAGTATCAATGGCGAATGGCGCTAATGCTGCAAGACCTGCAAGTACAACAGAAAGTACCAAGGGAGATGATCGATGTTTCAACATTATTATTCTCAAATAAAAAAACGCGCCGCTGATTTTCATCAGCTTTGCGCGTTTTATTTAACCACACTCTGGCTAACTCATCATAAATAAATTAAGGCAAAGCATGAAACTCATCAAGACGATCATTCAATTCGCCAGCGATCACTCTTTTTGAGTTTTTATCGTTTCTAAATACAATGGGTTGCGCCGTTAATACAGGATTTTTAGAATCTTCAATCGCTTTTTCGATTAAATGATGATGCGGCGATTTGCTACATACTGGATCAGCCGCTTCGGCATCGCCAGACAGTAAAAACGCCTGACAACGGCAACCGCCCAAGTCATTTTCTTTTTCAGAGCAACTGCGGCATGGCTCTTTCATCCAGCTATCGCCACGATATTTGTTAAAGGCTGGCGAATCTTTCCAAGCCCATTCCAAGCCTTTTTCACGCACATTTGGAAACTGCATATTAGGTAATACTCGCGCAGAATGGCAAGGCAATACATCGCCATTTGCGGTGACTATCATAAAGATTTCACCCCAACCGTTCATGCATTTTTTGGGGCGATCAGAAAAGTAATCTGGCACCACAAAAAAGATTTTCATCTTATTATTTGGATTAGCTCTAAACGCATTGGTCACCGCTTCGGCATGATCAACCTGCTCTTTTAGCGGCATAAGCTGGTTACGATTGACCAAAGACCAACCATAATATTGCGTGTTGGCTAATTCAATATAATCGGCACCTAGCGCTTCTGCCATTTCAAGAATTTCTTTGATATGTCCAATATTGTAGCGGTGCATCACCACATTCAACACCATCGGGTAACCGTGATCTTTAATCATGGCCGCCACTTTTTTTTTCAGTTCAAACGTCTTGGTATTGGTGATGAAATTATTGATTTCTTCAGTAATATCATGCATGGATAACTGAATGTGGTCTAAACCGCCCTCTTTAAAAGCTTTAATACGCTTTTCTGTAAGTCCAACACCAGACGTAATTAGATTGCTGTAATACCCCAACCTTTTAGCTTCGATGACAATGTCTTCAATATCATCGCGCAACAGCGGCTCGCCGCCAGAAATTCCAAGTTGAATTGCGCCCAGTTTACGTGCATCACGCAAAGCGTCTATCCACTGCGCAGTGGTCAGCTCATTTTGGGTATATTTATCGTAATCAGTAGGGTTATAGCAAAATGCACAATGCAGCGGGCAACGATAAGTGACTTCGGCCAGCAACCACAGCGGCTGTGTATGGGTAATATTTGCAGAAACACCATTATTTTGTGCCGCATGTATTTCTTTTTGCACCACAGATTCACCTAAAGAGGCTTGTGTCATTTTGCTACTCCTAATTTTTTGCGCATTGCTTAAACCTGAAACGTTTGCAATATAAATGCTAAATCTTACGCAACCAGCCTTTATTCAAGCCAAGCTCAAACATGCCAATAATATCAGCCTCAATACCATCTGCATCAGGAAATGCAGTTTTCAAATCTGTAATAACATCTGCCACAGTAACTTTGGCATCTAAGCGCTTAATGACTTCACCAGCTCCACCGTGTAATTTGACCATGCCTTCTGGAAAAAGTATCACGTAACTTTGCTGCGCTTCTTCCCATTGAAAACGATGATGAAGCGCCAGTGCATAAACATCTGAATGTTGTATTTCGATTTCCATCATGGTGTGTTCTTAATTAAAGTTAATCACTGGTTGGCGCAAATAATCTTTGCCTTCAACCTTTACATCTGTACATGCAAGCATGATTGCGTCTGCCATTACCCACAGAACATCTAATTTAAATTGTAAAATATCCAAGGCTTTTAACTGCATTTCACGCGAGGTGCTAAAGTAATCTAAGGTCACGCTTAAACCCTGCTCAACATCGCGGCGCGCTTCTGTTAGGCGTTTTTTAAAGTACACCAAGCCATCTTCGTTAATCCAAGGGTACATGCTGGGCCATGAGCTAATACGCTGTTGATGAATATGCGGTGCGAATAATTCTGTCAAAGATGAACACACAGATTCTTGCCAAGGGCGCTGACGTGCGAAGTTAACATAAGCATCCACGGCAAATTTAACACCTGGGCTTAAAAATTTAAGTGATGTTACATCTTCACGCGTAAGACCAACCGCCTGACCCAATTGTATCCAAGCTTCAATGCCACCAACATTTTCACCCACACCATCGTGGTCTGTAATACGCACAATCCACTCTTTACGCACTTCTTTATCAGGGCAGTTAGAAAGTATCGCTGCATCTTTTTGTGGAATAGCAATTTGGTAGTAAAATCGATTCGCCACCCAACATTGCAATTGTTCTTTAGTTAATTTACCTTCATACATCATCACATGAATCGGATGGTAGATATGGTAGCCCTTACCTTTTTCGCGCAGCTTTTCCTCAAACTCTTCGCGTGTCCAAGGTAAATCTTTATTGCTTATTGCATTCATTACCATCTCCTAAAGAATAATATCCATGCCGTCGTATGCCACTTCAATCCCATGTTGAGTAAGCTCGGCACGCTCGGCTGAATCTTCCCTTAAAATTGGATTGGTATTATTGATGTGTATCAACACTTTTCTAACATCACCGAATTTATCTAATTGCTCAATCATACCGCCCTCGCCAGACTGCGGATTATGACCAATACTACGCGCAGTTTTCGTCATTAAACCTAAGTCCATCATCTCAGTATTGGTCCAAAAAGTACCATCGACCATGATGCAATCAGCTTGATTCATTAGCTCGGGTAAATGTGGTTCTATCTCGGCTAAACCAGGTGAATACCAACATTTTTTACCTGTGCTAATCTCTTCAATTAACACGCCGATGGTGTCGCCAGCTTGGGGATTATTACGGTGTGGTGAATAAGGCGGCGCAGCGCTTTTAAGCGAAACTGAGGTAAATTTAAGGTTAGGTACATTAGGAATAGTAAAACTGGTTTTACCATCAATCGGCACTTGGTGGTGATTGATGCCGCAGTAATGTCCCAAGATATTTAACGCTTGATTACCAGAAGTCAAATCGCCGTAGACCATATCGGTACAGTAAATTTCGCGCTTCACTTGACCTTCACGTAGCATATATAGCCCTGTGGTATGGTCAATTTGCGCATCAATCAGCACAACGGCTTGAATGCCTGTGTCACGAATCGAACGGCCAGGTTGCAGCGGTGCGAAATCTTGAATTTGTTGCAATACATCAGGTGAGGCATTGAACAGTACCCAGTTAATACCATCACCGCTCACGCAGATAGAAGACTGCGTGCGCTTAGTCGCCTTAATGGAGCCCTTACGCAAGCCATCACAGTTAAAACAATTACAATTCCACTGAGGGAAACCACCGCCAGCACCAGCACCTAATACATGTATATGCATGTGATTATTCGATTCTACTTAAATAAAAATTCTGTAATAATTAACAATTAACACTAAAAAAACAAACTTTATATACAAAATTTTTGTATAAAAAAAGGCTGTCTTTCGGCAGCCTTTATTTAACAGCGTAAACGCTAATTATTTGTTCATTACGTACATTGTTACTTCAAAGCCAAAACGCATTTCTGTAGCAGCTGGTTTAGTCCACATGATAAATTACCTTTAAGTAAGTTGTTATATTCGTTGTTAGTCTGTAATTAGTGCCACAACGTGAAACGAATTTTGCACCCTATTTAAACTAAACATAACTGCAAACTTACTGATTAATGACTAAGTAAATTCATGATGCAAGCATCACTTCTATTACTCCATATCATCATCAATTTTTTTTTGACGGCGCGCACGCACTGAAGCTGCCAACATTTCCAACAATTCAACGGTATCTTGCCAACCTAAACAAGCATCGGTAATAGATAGTCCATACTCTAATTTACTGCCTACTATTTGCTCTTGGCGGCCTTCATTAATGTGCGACTCCACCATAACACCCATAATACGGGCATCGCCAAGCGACAATTGCAAACCAATATCCGCTGCGACTTCCTTTTGCAGCAGATATTGCTTTTGGCAGTTGCCATGACTACAATCAATCATCAGCATCGGCGCTAAACCTGCAGAAGCGAGGCTGGCACAGGCCGCATCAACACTCACTGCATCAAAGTTTGGCAGCTTTCCACCGCGCAAAATGACGTGGCAATCTTCATTGCCTGCGGTTGAAATAATCGCCGACTGCCCTTCTTTTGTAACAGAAAGAAAATGATGTGGGCTTGTCGCTGTTTTAATCGCATCAATCGCCACACGCACATTGCCATCGGTGCCATTTTTAAAGCCTACAGGACAAGATAAACCTGATGCTAGTTCACGATGCACTTGCGATTCCGTAGTGCGCGCACCGATAGCGCCCCAACTCACTAAATCAGCAATGTATTGCGGCGTAATCGTATCTAAAAACTCAGCACCAGCTGGCATACCGAGTTCATTGACGTCCAATAAAAACTTACGTGCTAGCGCTAAACCTTCGTTAATACGATAACTTCCATCTAAATATGGATCGTTGATCAAACCTTTCCAACCTACAGTAGTGCGTGGTTTTTCAAAGTAAACGCGCATCACAATCAGCAAGTCAGCTGAAAAGCTACTTCGCACCTCCATCAAACGGCGCGCATACTCCATACCCGCTTCGGCATCGTGAATGGAGCAAGGCCCAACAATCACTAGTAAGCGATCATCCGACTGATGTAGGATATTGTGAATTGCCTCGCGTGTTTCTAGAATGTTTTGCGTTGATTCTGCACTTTCTTTCAGGCGGCTTAACAAATCTAATGGTGTAATCAACGTTTTAATTTCACGGATGCGTACATCGTCTGTTGCAGGCTTTTCATAGACGGCGGTATTACTCATATCGTTATTTTCAACAGTTTTCTGCATAGATTTTTCGTAATGGTTCATTGGTTATTTCGTATTAATTATTTCTGCTAGTTAATTATTTATTGTCGTTAATGATGTCTTCAAGCACTGTTAAAAACCGCGCATTTTCACTAAATAACCCGATGCTTACACGTAAGTAATCTGGCATGTCGTAATTGGCAATTGGTCGCACAATCACACCATTTTGCAATAACCTTTGATTCACTGTAGCAGCATTGTCGACTAAAAAACTGACAAAGTTCGCGCTTGATGGAATGTATTCTAAACCAAGCTTGCTGAGACCCTGCGTCAATTGCACCATGCCAGCTTGATTAAGCGCATAACTACGTTCCACAAAATCGTCATCGGCTAAGGATGCAATAGCTGCCGCCTGCGCAATACTGTTCACATTAAATGGCTGACGCACCCGATTGAGCATATCAGCAACATCAGCATGCATTAAACCAAAGCCAATACGCAAGCCAGCGAGGCCATAAGCCTTAGAAAAAGTACGTGAAATAATCAGGTTATCAAATTCACTTAACCAGCTAATGGCTTCAGATTTATGTGCTGCTGACAAATACTCGTCATAAGCTTCGTCTAGTACCACTAAAACATTACTCGGCACTTTTTTCAAAAAAGCTTTTAAGGTTTCTTTTGCAATTAAAGTACCCGTAGGGTTATTCGGGTTAGCGATAAATATCAAGCGCGTTTTAGGCGTAATCGCGTGTAAAAACCCATCTAAATCATGTGCGTAATTAAGCGCTGGCACAACCACACCGGTTGCACCAACCGCTTGCGTAACTAATGGATACACAGCAAAAGCATGTTGTGAATAAATCGCCTCGCAACCTACATGTAGAAAAGCTCTAGCTGACAACTCTAAAATATCATTTGAGCCATTACCGAATACAATTTGCTTATTTGCAACACTAAATTTTTTAGCTACGGCTTCACGCAAAGCAAAACAATTACCATCTGGGTAGCGTGCAACGTCATATACCGCCTCATCAATGGCCATTTGTGCCTTTGGGCTAATGCCTAACGGATTTTCGTTCGAGGCTAACTTAACGATATCAGCTTCGTTTAAGCCCATTTCACGCGCAAGCTCGCTGATTGGCTTTCCACCTTGGTATGGCGCAATGGCACGAATATATTCTGGGGCTAAACTAGACAAGTTAAAGCTTGATGAAGTCATACTTAAAACCTTAATTAAATCACAGCGACTGGATAAGAACCCAACACTTTTAAGAATGATGCGCGCGCTTGCAACTCCTGTAGCGCGGCCTGTACTTTGGCATCAGTTTGATGCCCTTCAATATCCACAAAAAACACATAATCCCACAAACTTTGTCTAGATGGCCGTGACTCTAGCTTACTCATACTCACGCCATGCCGCGAAAGTGGCTCAAGCAAATCTATCATCGCACCTGGTTTGTTTTTAGTAGTCATCACTAATGAAGTTTTATCATTGCCAGAAGCGGCTACATCGTGATTACCTAGCACTAAAAAGCGCGTGGTATTTTTAGGATCGTCCTCTATATTTTCAGCCAAAATATTTAAGTTAAATAACTCAGCTGCACGCTTGCTGGCAATGGCTGCCGCAAAGGTTCCATCGGTAGACACCAAATCATGGATCATCTGCGCGGCACGAGCATTACTAGTAACAGCCTCACGCTGTGCGTTTGGTAAGTTTTTGTTTAACCATTCGTGACATTGTGACAATGACTGGCTATGCGAAAATACATGACTAATCTGAGTAATATCATGCTGTTTTGAAAGCAAACAATGATGAATTGGCAGGGTGACTTCGCCACAAATTTTCAAAGGGCTAGAAAGCAATAAATCTAAGGTGATTCCTATAGCACCCTCAGTAGAATTCTCCACTGGCACTACGCCGTAATCGGCTTGATTCGCCTCAAGCGTGCGAAAAACCTCGTCAATAGTCCCGCAAACCACAGCACTTCTGCCCAAGCCAAATTGCTTGAGTGCTGCTTCTTCACTATAAGTGCCTAAAGGGCCTAAGAAAGCGATAGATAGTTCTTTTTCTAGCGCACGGCAATTTGACATCACGCCGCGAAAAATGTTGCTGACCGCTTCGTTAGATAAAGGCCCCGTGTTATTGGCTTGCAAACGCCGTAACACTTGTGCTTCACGTTCAGGGCGATAAATTACGCCATCATCTTTTAGGCTACCAATTTGACGCGCAAGTGCTGCACGTTCATTAACCAGCAACAACAGTTGCTCATCAATCGCGTCTATTTGGTCACGGTGTTGTTTAAGTTGTTCTGACATTGGGTGCGCTTTTCTAGTGAGCTTGTTCAAAAGCTTGCATGTATGCAACTAGCGCTTGTACACCAGCTAACGGCATTGCGTTATAAATTGAAGCGCGCATGCCTCCGACCATTCGATGACCTTTTAGTTGGAGCAATCCGTTCGCTTCAGCGCCTTTTAAAAAAGCGTCATTTAACGATTCATCACGCAAGAAAAAGGGGATGTTCATGCGAGAACGATTATTGGTTGCAACATTATTAGAATAAAAATCGGTGCTATCAATGTAATCATAAAGCAACACTGCTTTTTCGATATTTTTTTGTTCAATCGCGACAACGCCACCTTGCGCAAGCAACCATTCAAACACCAGACCGGCAATATAAATACTATAAGTGGGTGGCGTATTAATCATAGATTGATTTTCCGCCTGAATTTTCCAGTTAAATACAGCTGGCGTTAGCGGTGAAGCACGGCCTAATAAATCTTCGCGCACAATGACAATACATAAACCTGCTGGGCCTATATTTTTTTGTGCGCCGGCGTAAATTACGCCATATTGGCTCACATCGATCTGCCGTGAAAGTATATGCGAGGACATGTCGGCGACAATCGGCACATCACCAGCATCAGGCAGGCCATCAAACTCGACGCCACTCATGGTTTCATTGGTGCAAATATGTAAATAGGCAGCGTCTTTATTTAAATGCCAGCCAGTGAACTCTGGCACATAAGTATATTGATCCGCCTCAGTACTGGCGACTACATTGATTTTCCCATAGGCGCTAGCATCTTCTACACTACGTTTACTCCAACCGCCTGTCTCCACATAATCGGCTGCACGCCCATTGAGTAGATTCAAAGGAATCATCGCATTTTCTGCAATTGCACCACCTTGCAAAAACAAAACTTTGTAATTATCAGGAACACTTAACAATGTACGTAAATCAGCTTCAGCTTTGGCAAGTATGCTAGTGAATTCTTTACCACGATGTGACATCTCCATCACACTCATACTAGAACCATGCCAATCGAGCATTTCCGCCTGAGCGCACTCTAATACAGCCTTAGGCAAGACCGCTGGACCCGCAGAAAAATTAAATATTTGCTTCATACGCCTACTTTTATTCTTGATCGTTAGCTTCTACATTGTCACCGTCTACATCATCGGCACCAACTTCAGTTTCGGCATTGTCATCGATACTAACCGTAGCGTTAACATCTAAATCAGCCTCGGCATCGTCAGTTTCAACGATTTTTTCTAAACCAGATAGCTTTTCGCCTTCACCCAAGTTAATCAACGTTACACCTTGCGTCGCACGACCCAGTTCGCGGATTTCTGCTACACGGGTACGAATCAACACGCCACCGGTAGTAATGAGCATAATTTCATCATCATCATTGACCAACTTAGCGGCTACAACCAAACCATTACGCTCACTCGTAGCAATCGCTTTAACACCTTGCGTACCGCGACCAGAGTGACGGAAATCAGCAAGTTGCGTACGTTTACCGTAACCATTTTCAGTGGCGACTAACACGGTTTGCTTGTCGTTATCCGCAATCAATAGTGAAAGCACTTGTTGTTGATCTGCTAAGCGCATACCTCTTACGCCACGGGTATTACGGCCCATGCTACGCACATCTTCTTCATCGAACCATACCGCTTTACCACCGCTAGAAACCAATATCACATCATTGGTACCATTAGTGACTTCTGCGCCGATTAAGTAGTCATCTTCATCTAAATTGATAGCAATGATGCCGTTTTTACGAGGATTTGCAAATTCTGTCAGTGGTGTTTTCTTCACAGTGCCGCGTGAAGTTGCCATGAAAATAAAGTGGTTTTCATCAAAGTCTTTTACAGACAGTATCGCGTTAATTTTCTCGTCTTCTTCAAGCGGAAACAAGTTAACAATTGGCTTACCACGGCCAGTACGGCTGCCTTGTGGCACTTCGTATACTTTCAACCAGTACACACGCCCACGGCTACTGAAACACAGAATGTAATCATGCGTATTCGCGACAAACATTTTGTCGATAAAGTCATCTTCTTTGGTTGGTGCAGCCTGCTTACCACGGCCACCGCGGCGCTGCGCACGGTATTCATCTAATGGTTGAGATTTCACATAACCCGTATGTGACAAGGTCACCACTACATCTTGCGGGGTAATGAAGTCTTCTAAAGATAAATCTTGTGCATTGACTACGATCTCACTAAGGCGCTTATCGCCGAACATCCTTCTAATTTCAGTCAGTTCATCGGTGATAATGGCCGTCACTCGTGCCGGTGTTGCCAAAATATTGAGTAAGTCCGCGATAATCTCCATCACCTCTTTATATTCACTCACCACCTTGTCTTGCTCTAGGCCAGTCAAGCGCTGCAAGCGCATTTGCAGAATTTCTTGCGCTTGGATGTCACTTAATTTGTAGCCGTTAGGCGTTAAGCCGAAATCTACGCTCAAGCCTTCTGGGCGTGAAGCTTCCATCGCGGCACGCTTCAGCATTTCTTCAACTACTGGCGATTTCCAAATCTTCTCCATCAAATCTACTTTTGCTTCCGGTGGCGTAGGTGCAGCTTTAATCAGCGCAATCATTTCATCTACATTAGCCAACGCAACGGCTAAACCTTCCAGAATATGTCCACGCGCACGTGCTTTTTTCAGCTCAAATACGGTACGGCGTGTAATGACTTCACGTCTATGGCGTAGAAATGCCTCCAGCATTTGCTTCAAGTTCAGCAGCCGAGGCTGGCCATCTAGCAAGGCCACCATATTCATACCAAACGTGTCTTGCAGTTGTGTTTGTTTGTAAAGATTATTCAGCACAACTTCAGCAATTTCGCCACGTTTAAGCTCAATCACCACGCGCATGCCTGACTTATCAGATTCATCACGCAAATCTGAAATGCCTTCAATTTTTTTCTCGTTAACTAATTCTGCAATTTTCTCAACGAAGGTTTTTTTATTAACCTGATACGGCAATTCATCGACAATTAAAGCCTGACGGCCGCCGCGCTCCAAATCTTCAACATGGGTACGACCACGCATCACTACACGGCCACGGCCCGTACGATAGCCTTCTTTGACGCCAACCGTGCCATAAATAATACCTTTAGTTGGGAAATCAGGTGCTGGTATCAGTTCAATCAACTCCTCTATACCCATCTCAGGGTCTTTAAGCAACGCAAAACAAGCGTCCAGCACTTCGTTAATATTGTGTGGCGGGATATTGGTTGCCATACCTACAGCAATGCCCGAGCTACCGTTAATCAGTAAGTTCGGAATACGTGCCGGCATAATCAGTGGCTCATGCTCGCTACCATCGTAGTTGGGGCCAAAATCTACCGTTTCTTTATCAATATCGGCTAATAGTTCATGTGCGATTTTCGACATACGGATTTCGGTATATCGCATCGCCGCCGCGTTATCGCCATCCACAGAACCGAAGTTCCCCTGCCCATCCACCAACATATAGCGCAAGCTAAAGTACTGCGCCATACGCACGATGGTGTCATACACTGCAGTATCGCCATGCGGATGGTACTTACCAATCACATCACCGACGATACGCGCTGATTTTTTGTAGGGCTTGTTGTAGTCGTTGCTAAGCTCATGCATCGCAAATAAAATGCGGCGATGTACTGGCTTTAAACCATCGCGCACGTCTGGTAACGCTCGGCCTACAATCACGCTCATGGCGTAATCTAGGTATGACCGACGCATCTCGTCTTCGAGGCTGATTGGTAGGGTTTCTTTAGCGAATTGATCCATGTATAGACTGACTTTTAATGGTTTTTATGTAGTGCAAATTTTAGCATAAAAGCATGTGATTTAGATGAATTCACAGCGTTTACGTAGTGTTATCTAAGCAAGGAGCTAGATAATTTATGTCAGAAATTAATCGGGCAATACAATTGAGGTCAAATTCTGGATTTACTAGCTTGAGCCAAAAAAATGGGTTACACGTTCTCAACTATAAATTTCTGAATTGCAGCCACATCAACATCCATTACTGTATGCTTTTGTGGCAAATCCTCTATGCCAAACAACGCGGCAGGGCGTTCTGGTACGTGACCCAACGCTTCAACAATCGCATCCTCAAACTTAGCTGGCAACGCAGTCTCCAACACAATCATAGGGACATTCATATCACGATATTCCAACGCAACTTTCAAGCCATCAGCAGTGTGTGTATCAATGGTAACGCCATATTTTGCATACGCCTCACGAATAGTAGTCATTCGGCTAGCATGATTACCGCTACCTGAGACAAAACCATAGTCTGCAAGCTTGGGTAATAGAGGTTTAATATCAAACGCACCACCTTGATCTACGCTACCCCAAAGCTCGCGAATCTTTGCACTATTACGCCCAACTAAATCAAACACAAATCGCTCGAAGTTAGAGGCCTTGCTAATGTCCATAGAAGGGCTGCTGGTATGGTAAGTATTGGCTGAACCACGCGGGCGATATGCGCCAGTTTTAAAAAACTCATCCAGCACGTCATTTTCATTAGTCGCAACCACCAATTTATCAATCGGCAACCCCATCATTCTGGCAATATGCCCTGCGCAAACATTACCAAAATTGCCCGATGGCACAGCAAAACTAACTTTTTGCGCATTAACTTGCGTAACGGCAAAGTAGCCCTTGAAGTAATACACTACTTGCGCGACGATGCGACCCCAGTTGATAGAATTGACCGCACCAATTTTATATTGCGCTTTAAATTCAGCGTCGTTAGACACCGCTTTCACCATATCCTGACAATCATCAAATACGCCATTTACGGCAATGTTGTAGATATTCTCATCTTGTAAACTAAACATTTGTGCAGTTTGGAATCGGCTCATTTTTTTGTTTGGCGACAACATAAATACTCGAATGCCTTTTTTACCACGCATCGCATATTCAGCCGCAGAACCAGTATCACCTGAAGTAGCACCTAAAATATTGGTCGTTTTACCTGTTTTAGTCAGCACGTATTCAAACAAATTACCCAGCAACTGCATCGCCATATCTTTAAAAGCCAATGTCGGGCCATTTGAAAGACTCAATAAATAAAGGTTATCTTCTAGCTTTAAAGTGGGCGTAATGTCCGCCGCACTTTGACCTGGGCGGATAAAACTGTAGACTTCGGCAGTATAAGTTTTAGCGATAATCGCCTTTAAATCTGCGGCTGGAATATCGTCAACCAAACGGCTTAGAATAGCAAAAGCTAAATCCGCGTAGCTCATGCTACGCATCGCCGTTAGGTCAGCATCATTAAATTGTGGATAGCTTTCTGGTAGGTACAAACCACCATCTGGTGCTAAACCGCCGAGTAAAATTTCGCTAAAACTTAATGCAGGCGATAGCCCACGAGTGGATATATATTTCATTTAATCTCTCTGACTCATTCACACGCTGATGTCATACCGACGGAAGTCAGTATCCAGCGAATTGGCTGCATTACTTAATAAAACCACTGGATTCCGTGTTCGACACAGAATGACAGATCTCAATTAAGGCTAGCTATAAACTACTCGGCCGCAAGCGACCGAGTTTTAGAACAAACCCAACTGTTGGCTACTTTTCTCACCTTTGCTCATTTCTGCAAGCTGATTTTGAACCTCCTTTCTTATCACTTCTTCGTTCGCATTGCCTATCGTTTCTACAAAGTAGCTTTGTGTCCAGAACTTTCCTCCCCAGAAATATTTACGCTTAATCTCAGGGTGAATTCTAAAAAACTCTCTGGCTGAGAGGCTCTTGATCTTTTGCATAATGTCTGACGGGGAGTCTTTCGGCTCCGCCCTTACTATCATGTGGATGTGATC
>CAINBI010000058.1 GCA_903846555.1 uncultured Pseudomonadota bacterium | reverse complement strand
TCCTAAAAGCACTTCAACACGCAACTTCTTCCGCATAAATGCGATACACTTATCAACAGGCTCGTCATTTTTAGACGGCCTTCACTCTGGGTAATTCTACAACGCGCACACCTGGGTAATTTTAAACGCGCGCCAACACAATTGGGTAAAGCCCTCTAATTTACCCATGTCAATTTAGTTTAATAAGCCCTACGCATCCAATTGGATGCGATTAGTGGAGCTTATAAAATGATGAATAAATTAATACAAACGGGCTTTGTCCGTTTACCTCAAATCCTCGCTTTAATCCCAATCGGTAAATCTACATGGTGGGCTGGTGTTAAAACTGGTAAATATCCCCAGCCTATAAAACTAGGCGCAAATACTACAGTTTGGAAAGCCGAAGACATACACGCACTCATTAAAAAACTTGCCGCTAGTGAGGTGCAATAATGAATTTAAATAAATCTGATGAAGTGCTGGCAGCAAGTGCAAAAACTGCTAACGCAACATTAAAAGAACTAAGAAAAGATATGGATTTTAGTAACTATAGTCAGCATTTTTTATTATCGGCACTAATGATTGTCGGTCAAATTAAAGAACTTAATACTACAGTTAATAGCGTGAGTGAGAAGTTATCAGACATAACTGACAGCATAGATTGTGCGGGCGCAAAACATTTAAAGTTTTGGTTGCAAAGTGATCTAGCTGCAATAGATAAAGCTAAAGATTTAGGCATTAACATACTGCCTGAATACAGCATGGCAGATTTACGTTACAAAATATATTGCGCTATTCACGAGGTGGTTTAATGCCTAAAACCTACATTAAACAAGTAGCAGAACGGCTTTAAGTTCTATTGATAGCGTGCTAGGTAACTGGTGCGCTGGTGGTAAACGTGAAGGCCATGAATACGTGGCACTTAATCCAAACCGAGCCGATAGTACGTCTGGCAGTTTTAAAATTAATCTAACCACGGGCGCATGGTCTGATTTTGCAATTGATGATGTAAGAGGCGGTGATTTAGTCGCTTTGGTTGCATATCTTGAAGGATTGTCACAACTTGAAGGTGCAAAGCGGCTAGGTGCATTTTTAGGCATACCCTACCAAAAAGAAGACGCACATAAACGCGCTATAAGCCCTCAAAATAACGAAGTTAATGCAAAGGTATCAAGCCCAAAAGAGCCGCTAGGGTGGGTGGCACTGTTACCCGTTCCTAGCAAAGCCCCCGCCCCACCCGCAATGCACTTTAAGAATGGTAAACCATCTATGCAATGGGTTTATCGTTTGGCTGATGGCGTGGCCTGTTATGTGTATCGTTTTGACGCTAAGGCCGAAGGTGAACGTAAACAGTTTGCACCACTTACTTATTGCGAACATTCCACTAGCAAAAAGCGTGAATGGCGCTGGCAAGGATTACCCGAACCTAGACCGCTATACAACCTAGATAAAATTATTAATCAATCTGATGCGCTAGTGGTGGTGTGTGAAGGTGAAAAAGCAGCGGACGCGGCGGCGGTATTGTTGCCTGATGCAGTAATAACCACGATGCTAAACGGCGCGCAAAGCCCGAATAAGTCAGACTGGCAGTCATTGCAAGGGCGTGATGTTTGGCTATGGCCTGATAACGATGAGGCTGGCAAAAAATGCATGATTGCCATTGCTAACTTGTTGAAAATGGCGGGCGCGGCTAGTGTTAAAACGATCAACCTTAAAGCCTTTGGCAATTTAGCTGATAAAGGTGATGCGGATGATCTGTTAGCTGGTGGCTGGACGGTTAACAATATGCGAGCAACGGTTGCACTTGATAATTTTTTTGAAGCTGAAAAGCCAAAAGCAACTAGCAATCAACCAGCGCAAAATGCAGAAAGCGAAAATCAAGAAAGCCGCTTTCACTTAAGCGATAGCGACTTGTATTATTTTGGTAAAAGTGATGCTGGCAATGATGCACCTCCTTTATGGATATGCTCAAAACTTGAAGTTACCGCCGTTACTCGTGATGCAAAAAACGAAGCATGGGGGCGCTTGTTAGAATTTGACGACCTAGATGGTATACACCATGCATGGGCAATGCCTATGGATTTATTACGTGGTGATGGCGCTGAATATAGAGGGTCTTTACTCTCAATGGGCTTGCAAATATCCACCATGACCAAAGCCCGCAACCTATTAACGCAATACATACAAACGGCAAAGGTAGAAGCACGAGCTCGGTGTGTAGAGCGTACAGGCTGGCATGATGGCAGCTTTGTTATGCCAAATAAAACAGTAGGCAACCAACATCAAGAAAAGATTATTTTTCAATCAGCCGCTAATACACAAAGCACTTTTAAGCAAAAAGGCACACTAGCTGCATGGCAAGAACACATTTCTAAACCGTGTGCTGGTAACTCTCGTCTGGTGTTTGCTATTAGTGCGGCCTTCGCTAGTCCGTTGCTCGATGTAACAGGTATGGAAAGCGGTGGCGTACACTTTAGGGGTGATTCTAGCACTGGCAAAACAACCGCCTTACGGGTTGCATCCTCTGTATGGGGTGGCCTAGATTATATGCAGCGGTGGCGGGCTACAGACAACGGATTAGAAGGATTGTCGGCGCAACACTCTGATTGTTTGCTAGTGCTGGACGAACTATCACAAGTAGACCCTAAAAACGCTGGTGAGGTTGCCTACATGCTGGCTAATGGTAGTGGCAAGATACGTAGCGGTAAAACTGGTGTAAATAGTAAAACGGCAACATGGCGATTGTTATTTTTATCAAGCGGTGAGGCTGGACTAACGGAGCATATGGCACTTGTTGGGCGTAAGCCTAAAGCAGGGCAAGAAATACGCTTGTTAGATATTCCTGCTGATGCTGGTAAGGGCTTTGGTATATTCGACACGCTCCACGATCACATCGGTGGCGCTGCATTTAGCAAGGTGTTGAATGATGCCGTGGCAAAGAATTACGGGGTTGCATCTATCGAATTTCTTAGTATGTTGGTAGATAACTTAGACAAGATTAACGGTCTTGTTAAGAAATTACAAAAAGAGTTTACCGATAAACACTTAAAAGATGATGCAGGCGGGCAAGCCAATAGAGCCGCTTTACGCTTTACACTAATAGCGGCGGCGGGTGAGATTGCTACAGCATGGGGCATTACAGGGTGGGCTACTGGCGAAGCCATAAATTCAGCGGATATTTGTTTTAAAGCATGGCTAACACAGCGTGGCGGTGCTGGTAATGCCGAAGAGCGGGCAATGCTGGCACAGGTGCAACGCTTCTTTGAATTACACAGCGAAAGCCGCTTTAGTGATTGGGAACGCCCCGCTAGTGATACGTCGCAACACGCACCTAAGACATTACAAAAGGCTGGCTATCGTAAACACTTTGATGCTAAAGACGAGGACGGGCAACCAATATATACAGGTGAAAACTATAGCAGCGGTGACGAAAAGAAAGCCCGTGATACTGAATACTTTGTCTATGCTGAAACCTTTAGATCTGAAATATGCGCTGGTTATGATTACAAGGTTATACAAAAGCTACTAGATAAACATGGCGCATTGTTAAGACCAAATTCAGGCAAGGCATACACCAGAAGCGAACGACTACCAGCCGAAGGTATGCAGAATATTTATAAGCTAAATTCTAAAGTGTTTGGGTTGTTAGCTGAAAATGACGCAGAACAATGACGGCAATGGACAGCTTAAGACAACTTGTCTTAACTGTCTTAACTTCAATAAAAAAGGTTAAGGCGGCTACAAGCCAATAAACACGCCATGTCTTAACTGTCTTAACTGTCTTAACTCAAAAAAAGCATGACCGAAAGCAAAAAGGCGTTGAATAGTTTTTTATAAAAGCCCACCAGCGCGAAAAATCAGTCCAGACGAATGATTACTTTTCTGTTGCGCTAGTGGCTTTAAGTTTTGATTGCTTGACCGTGTGGACTTTGGGGTAGGGGGTAGTAAAAGTATGGGCTTCAAGTGCTCTAGACCGTATGCCAAGCTATATTTTTATGTGCGGTAGTTAATAGGTAGGGGGGGTCTAGACGTCTGTACATAGTTACATAATATTTATTGACATTAAATGCTGCAACAAATAATATATTGCATAATTTAATGGAATCGTAAGTCATTGATTTTATTGAGTTTCCCACAATTAATATTATGCAATTTAACATAACGCACGTTATACGAAGTTAGTTTCATATATTTAACAATTTACCACTTTTAGTTAAATTTAATACACTTTTTAGTATAAATTTCCCACTTTAATATATAACGATTAAATCAATACTGTTATAGTTGCTTTAACACATCATTCGAATTACTATGAAAGCTCAATTTTAACGAGCTGTACGCTACTAGCGTATAACTGAAAATGAGGATATATGACGACTGATGAATTTAGGGCAGGGCTTGATACGTTAGGCTGGAAACAAACCGACTTCGCACTAGCAGTGGGCTTAAGTAAGGTAGCAGTGTCACACTGGCTTACTGGCACTGCCCCCCTGCCATTATGGGCGCAATCACACCTAACCTTGTTGCTCAAGTTGCATGATTTGGCGGGTGATCTGCTTACACCCCCAACTAAGGCGGCTAAGTTAGATAAAATCCGTAATGATTAAATCTGGTGCAGTTAAAACCCGCTGCATTAGGTACAATTGCATGACTTAAGTTTGCCGTGTTTTAATGCCCACAAATAGCAGCATTAAAAAGGCAAGCAAAATAAAATACGTATAAAAATACGTATAAAAAATACACTTAATTTTTATGTGTATAGCAATGGTGGGCTTTAGGTGGTGATAGTTGATTCCCATCGCCCGCTCCACTTTTAATGATAAGACTTAACGACAAATGACTATGGCTAATCAAGCACCTCCTTCAGTTTTAACCTTTGCAGCGACTGACCCTAGCGGCGGCGCTGGTTTGCAGGCTGACATCCTCACTTTTGCCAGCATTGGCTGTCATCCGCTTTCTGTGGTAACAGCCATTACCGTGCAAGATACCATAGGCGTAGATAGCGTGTTGGCGATGGATTCTGATTGGGTGAATGATCAAGCGCGCGCTATTTTAGAAGATGTGCAAGTCTCAGCATTTAAGCTGGGCTTGTTAGGCTCTGTGGAAAATATCGCGGTGATTGCGGAGATTATGTCGGATTATCCAGATATTCCTTTATTGATTGACCCAATTTTAACGTCTGGCCGTGGCGACGATTTAACTAACGACGACATGATGGATGCGATGATAGAGCTGCTTTTCCCGCAAGCCACGCTCATTACGCCTAATAGTTTAGAAGCGCGCCGTTTTGCCTTTGCTGACGATAGTGATGAGGTTTCACTTACTTCGCTAGATGAAAGCGCTAGGCGTTTGCTGGCGATGGGTAGCGAATACGTACTGATTACCGGCACACATGAGCGCACATTAGAGGTAACCAACACCTTATATGGCGAAAATAAACTGATTAAAGCCTATAAATGGGAGCGTTTAGTCGGCAGTTATCACGGCTCTGGCTGCACACTTACTAGCGCGATTGCCGCCTGTATGGCACATGGCTTAACGCTTGAAGAGGCCATTGAAGAAGCGCAAGAGTACACTTGGCAAACGCTTAAAAATGGTTTCAGGCCTGGCATGGGGCAGTTTATTCCAGACCGCATGTTTTGGGCGCGCGACGAAGAAGACGCCGTGGTGAATAGCGGCGACGGCATCTCTAAAGCGCATTAGTAGCACCGTATGATTAAAGGCCTTTACGCGGTTACGCCAGACGAGCCAAATACCGATGTGCTGTTAGCCAAAGTAGAAGCGGCGTTGCAAGGCGGCATCAATATTCTGCAATATCGCAACAAACAGGCCAACCATAAGTTACTAACGCAACAGGCGCGTGCAATATTGCCTTTGTGTCGGCAATATAATGTACCGCTTATTATTAACGACTCCGTTAAGCTATGCCTAAGCTTAGATGCGGATGGTGTGCATATAGGCGCAGATGATGGAAATTTAGACGAAATTCGCGCCAGATTAGGCCCAAATAAAACCTTAGGTGCTTCATGCTATAACCGTTTAGATTTAGCCTTGAGCGCGCAACAGGCGGGTGCAAATTACGTAGCTTTTGGCGCTTGTTTTGCTTCCAGCACCAAACCCAATGCGCCTGTGGCAAGTTTAGATTTATTTAAATTGGCGCAAGCGCAGTTACACATTCCAGCCGTTGCTATTGGTGGTATAACGCTAGAAAATGCGGCACAGGCGATTGCAGCTGGCGCAAGTGCTATTGCTGTCATCAATGCGATTTTTAGTGCGCCAGATATAAAATCTCAAGCAAGAAAATTCTCACAACTGTTTATTTAGATGGCTGGCCATCAATCGCTCCGCAAGCCTTAAAAACATGCTCTGCGAGCTAATAGGGACGGGCTTCGCAGAGCATGTTTATCGCTGTAGATTGGTTAAAGGAATCTTAAAAATGTGCCCATTAATGCTAAAATCACTGCGCGTATCAATCTATTTTGGATAGAAAAGCATGAGCGAACAGTTAAACACAGGCGAAATAATCATTTACCAAAATGCTGAAGGCAATATTGCCTTAGATGTGCAATTGATGGATGACACCGTGTGGCTCACGCAAGCGCAAATGTCTGTGTTGTTTGGTAAAGCCAAATCAACAATTAGTGAACATATTAGCCACGTATTTACAGAAGGTGAGCTAGACGAGCAAGTGGCTGTTCGGGGTTTCCGAATAACCACTGCACATGGCGCGGTTGCAGGTAAAACACAGCAATCGCCCATTAAGGCTTACAACCTAGACATGGTGATTTCGGTAGGTTATCGGGTCAAGTCGCCACAAGGCACGCAGTTTAGAATATGGGCCACACAGCGGCTTAAAGAGTACGTTATTAAAGGCTTTGCGCTGAATGATGCCCGCTTTAAAACCGGCAGTGCAATGCAGTATTTTAATGAGCTACAAACGCGCATTCGTGAAATACGCATTTCTGAAAAGTTTTTTTACCAAAAAATTAAAGACATTTATACCACCAGCATTGATTACAACGCCAAAGATGAAGCCACCGTCAGCTTTTTTAAACTGGTGCAAAATAAGTTGCTGTGGGCTATATCTCAACAAACTGCCGCAGAACTGGTGTACCGCAGGGTAGATGCAAGATTGCCTTTGCTGGGCATGTTGTCGGTAGATAACAAAAGTTCAGCCCTCAATAAAGCAGATATTAGCATTGCCAAAAATTACTTAAACGAGAACGAGCTTAAATTATTAGGCCTGCTGGTTGAGCAATATCTGGCCTTTGCCGAAACCATGGCGCAACAACAAACACCCATGACAATGCAAGATTGGGCAGCGCGTTTAGACAGTATTTTGCAGTTAAACGGACGAGAGTTGCTTACCCACGCAGGTAAAATCAGCCATCAAGCAGCGGTTGAAAAATCAAATATTGAGCTTGAAAAATACCACGCAACGCAAAAGTTAATCGAACAAGAACAAAGCCTTAAAGAAATCGAGCAAGATATAAAGCGGCTTAGCAAGCCAACGATAAAGCCTCAATAAAACCAACTACAAACTCACCTTTTCATTCCGTGCCTTGCGCAAAGGCCTCGCAACGGTTTATTCAGGCGGCTGGATAAGCCTGTTTAAACGCTAAAATCACCTCGCGCACTATTTTCTTTTGCGGCGCGGGCAGGTTTAAAAAAGCTTCAAACGCCTCGCGCTCTTCGTAAGTTATCGCTGTTTCCCACTGTTTTTGTTTTGATTTAACCGCGTTAATTGCAGGCGCACCATAGCGTAAAACATGCGGTTCAATTTTCAGCCAATCAGCAAGCACTTGTAATTTCTCTTGTGACGGAATTGCCTCCCCTCTCAGCCACCGCCTTACTGCCTGCATCGTCACAGATCTGCCGTAATAACGGCTATTAAAAGCCCGCTCCACATCAACCGGGCGCAAGGAATGGCTTGCGTTTTGAATGGCGTTGCGCAGGCGTTGGCTAAATTCTGCTTTTTCATCTGTGATTATATTCATGAACAGAAAGTTAATTTTTACTGTTGCATTAAAGTAACTTATAGTTAATTTTAATGTAAACTTTGTGTTCATTTTTATTTAAACATTTGGTTATGGCTGAAACTCAGCACATCAGTGATTCAGCGTATCAACAAGTCATATCCAAGCAACGTGTGGCAGACCACGGCGAGGTGTATACCAACGCGCGTGAGGTTAATGCCATGCTGGACTTGGTGAAGCACGAAACCGAGCGCATTGAATCCCGATTTTTAGAGCCAGCCTGCGGCACAGGCAATTTTTTGGTGGAAATACTTAACCGAAAATTAGCTGTGGTGGCCGCACGTTATGCTAAATCGCAACTAGAATATGAACGCTACGCGGTATTAGCCGTTTCCTCGCTTTATGGCATCGACATTCTTGCGGACAATGTAGCGGCTTGCCAAGCGCGCTTGCTAGAAGTGTTTAACGCGCAGTACAACCGCTTATTCAAAAATCTAGCCACCGATCAATGCCGCAATGCCGTGCGTTATATTTTAAGCCGCAACATTTTGCATGGCGATGCGCTTACGCTCAAAACCGTAGGCAATGATAATGTGGCCGCGCAAGCCATCGTATTTTCTGAATGGTCTGCCGTGAATGGCAGCATGCTCAAGCGGCGAGATTTTATTTATGCCCATTTGGTTGAACAATCCAGCCATCGTGAAATGCCCTTGTTTTCAGACTTAGACGAAGAAGCTTACATACCAGAGCCGGTTAAAGATTACCCACTGATTCATTTTTTGGAGGTGGGTGATGCAAGATGATGAATCAGAAAATGTTTTGATTATGGCTGACCAAGGGTCGCCACTCAAAGTACACATCAATTACAACCCCGATGTACTCACTTGCCTAGCAAACCTGAGCAACGATGAAGTATTCACCCCGCCAGCCTTGGTCAACCAAATGCTGGATATGTTGCCAGCAGATTTATGGCAAAACAAAGCCGCTAAATTTTTAGACCCAGTGACTAAATCCGGCGTATTTTTACGTGAAATTGCCAAACGCCTCAACACAGGTTTAGCCACGCAAATACCAGACCAACAAGCGCGCCTTAACCACATTTTTCAGCACCAACTCTATGGCATTGCCATTACTGAACTCACCAGTTTGCTGGCACGCCGCAGCGTGTATTGCTCTAAAACCGCCAATAGTGAGCATTCTATTTGCGATAGTTTTAATGATGTGCAAGGCAACATTTTGTTTAGTCGCATTAAGCACACTTGGCAGGCCGGTAAATGCCGCTTTTGTGGTGCCAGCCAAGAGGTGTATGACCGCGATGACGCTTTAGAAACGCACGCCTACCAGTTTATACATACAGACAAACCGCAACTGCTTTTTGGAAAAGAAATGAAATTTGATGTGATTATTGGTAACCCGCCGTATCAATTAAATGATGGGGGTGCGCAAGCTAGTGCTATGCCGCTTTATCATAAATTTGTTCAGCAAGCTAAAAAACTAAACCCTAAATATTTGGTGATGATTATTCCATCACGCTGGTTTTCAGGCGGTAAAGGACTGGATCAATTCAGAGAAGATATGCTTTGCGATAATAGAATTCGCATATTGCATGATTATCCTATAGGTGCAGATTGTTTTCCTGGAACAAGAATTGCTGGCGGGGTTTGTTACTTTTTATGGGACCGTGATAGCAGTGGGTTATGTCGAGTATTTTCACACAGGGGCTCAGAGGTAACATCTGAAATGGAACGACCACTTCTTGAACAAGGAGCAGATACTTTTATTCGCATCAATGAGGCCGTAGTTATCCTTCGAAAAGTATTATCCAAAAAAGAAGCTTCGTTCTCAGAGATTGTATCAGCGAGAAAGCCATATGGGCTTACTACCGATTTTATTAAGGATCCGTCCAAATATAAATTTCCAAAACTTTCAGATAAGCCGATAGAAAATGGCCTTACTATTTATGGAACGTTAAACTATAAATCGGTAAAGTGGTATGCAGGAAAAGACTATCCATTAATTACAGGAGTTGAGCATATTGAGACTTATAAAGTTTTTGTGTCACAGGTATTGGACAATGGTTTCGACATGACAAAAGAAAGGTTAAAACCTTTCATAGGCAAGCCCCTTGAAATATGTACCGAGACTTTTCTACGAGTTGGATCTTTTAAGAATAAACAGGCAGCAGAAAATGTAATTTCGTACATGAATACTAGCTTTTTCCATCTACTAATGTTTCTTAAAAAGGTTAGTCATCATGTCACAACTAAGGTCTATCAATTCGCACCTATGCAAGACTTCAACGAACCTTGGACAGACGAAAAACTCTACAAAAAATACGGCTTAACCCCAGAAGAAATCGCTTTCATTGAATCGATGATTCGCCCTATGGCGCTGGCGGATGAATAAGCACTGGTTCCAACTTTCACCCCGTCATCCCCGCGTAGGCGGGGATCCATTAGGTTTAATAGTTTCCAAGGTCAACATGGATTCCCGCCTACGCGGGAATGACGTCGAGGAGTTTTGGAATAACGGTAATTTTAAATACTCTTGCAAAGGTCTTGGCTAATGAATAGCCTATTATTCCCGCCACTTAATCCACCCAAAATCTACGCCTACGCAGATAGCCGTTTTGCGGGTTGTCTGAAAGTGGGTTATACCACCAAGAGTGTCGCGGAGCGGGTTGCGGCGCAATATCCGGTTAATCTGCCTAATCAGTCTTACAGCATCGCCTTGGATGAAATTGCCATGCGTGATGATGGTAGTTTTTTTAAAGACCACGATGTACATAGTGTGCTGAAGCGCAAAAATATCCAGCGCATCAATGGTGAATGGTTTGAGTGTGATTTGGAGGCGGTAAAAGCGGCGATTATTGAAGTTAAAACAGGCAAGCGCCATGAGGATAATCGCACATTAAATTTTGGCATGCGCCCTGAACAACAGGCGGCGGTTGATAAAGCGATTACTTATTTCAACAGCTATCAGGCTGAAAGCCCAGACAAAACGCCGCACTTTTTGTGGAACGCCAAAATGCGTTTTGGCAAAACCTTTGCCGCCTATCAATTGGCCAAAAAAATGGCTTGGACTAAAATTCTAATCCTAACTTTTAAGCCTGCCGTACAGAATGCTTGGCAGGAAGATTTAGCCAATCATCTGGATTTTGCCGATTGGCAATTTATTGCGCGCGATGGTTTGCAATTTGAGCAAGCCGATAGCAAAAAGCCGATTGTGTGCTTTGGTTCGTTTCAAGATTATTTGGGTAAAAATGCAGCTGGCGGCATTAAGGCCAAAAACGAGTGGGTACACACGGCAAACTGGGATTGTGTGATTTTTGATGAGTACCATTACGGCGCTTGGCGCGAAAGTGCCAAAGAGTTGTTTGAAGCCGAAGACAAAAATGAGCTGATTGCCGCAGAGGGCGAAGCGATGGCATATTTTGAAGAAGGTAATATGCCGATTACCACACGCGCTTATCTGTATTTGTCTGGCACGCCATTTAGGGCAATTTCTTCAGGTGAATTTATTGAGGAGCAAATTTACAATTGGACGTATTCTGACGAGCAAAGAGCTAAAGAGGCTTGGGGGAGTGGTCGTCAATTAAATGACACTCAAAAAACAGCCGTTAGCACTGAGTTTGTCGAAGTCGGGAATGCCTCTGATTTAACCCTTCGACAGGCTCAGGGCGAACGGGGGATTTTAGGCGGCACATTAGGCGGCATATTAGAGCCGAATCCTTACGCGGCTTTGCCTCGCATGGTCATGCTCACTTATCAGTTGCCTGACGCCATTCGTGAAGTGGCCATGAAAGGCGAGTTTAATGAGTTTGATTTGAATTTGTTCTTTTCAGCAGCGGGTGAAGGCGTACTGGCGAAGTTTAAATATGAAAATGAAGTGCAAAAATGGCTAGATTTAATTCGCGGTAATTTTGCAGAAACGACGATAGACAACTTAAAGCTAGGCGCAGAAAAACCGCCTATGCCTTTTTCAGACGTGCGTTTGCTGAATGTGTTATCTCATACGTTTTGGTTTTTGCCTACGGTGGCATCTGCCCATGCCATGAATAATTTAATGCAGCAAAAGCAAAACACGTTTTACCAAGATTATAAAATAATCGTCGCGGCCGGTAACGATGCTGGCATGGGTGTGGAGGCTTTGCTGCCAGTGAAAAAGGCGATGGGCAATGCGCTTAACAGCAAAACCATTACTCTATCTTGCGGAAAATTGACCACTGGCGTATCGGTGGCACCTTGGACTGGAATTTTGATGTTGCGCAATGCCTCCAGCCCAGAAACCTATTTTCAGGCGGCGTTTAGAGTACAAACGCCTTGGATATTGCGTGGACATGATGCGTCAGACCCCAACAATGAGCTGATCGTTAAAAACGAGTGTTATGTGTTTGACTTTGCGCCTGACCGGGCGCTGCGTCAAATTGCTGATTACAGTTGTCGCCTCAATATGGATGAAAGTAATCCTGAAGCTAAAGTAGCTGAGTTTATTCATTTTTTACCGGTGCTGGCATACGACGGTAGCTCGATGAAACAAATCGACGCGGCTGGTATTTTAGATATGGCCATGAGTGGCACCACGGCAACCTTGCTGGCACGGCGTTGGGAAAGTGCTTTGCTGGTAAACGTGGACAACGGCACGCTTGAAAAACTGATGAAAAATGAAGCCGCAATGAAGGCGTTAATGAATATTGAGGGCTTTCGTACCTTGAATCAAGATATTGAAACCATCATCAACAAATCGGAATCCGTAAAAAAAGCCAAGGCGGAGGCTAGTGAGCGTGATTTAACTAGTTCTCATCCAGAAACGTAACCATATGATTTTATTTGATAAAACGTAATTTTGCAGTGGAAAATCCCAGTGAAAATGTTTATAATTACTCTCAAGCCATTGATTGTAAAC
>CAINBI010000057.1 GCA_903846555.1 uncultured Pseudomonadota bacterium | reverse complement strand
GACTGTGGTCATGATGCTGCTCCTGTCGAAAATTGAGGCGGATTGCCTCACTTCCCAACTTAAGCTGTAGCATATTTCTGTCAATCTATTTATTACCACTGACCGTCGCGCTCATTACCGCGCGAGCGGTTTAGTCCTTGTCCCACTTAAACGACATCCAACAAAACAAGCGGGGATATCTTAAAAAAATAGATTGGTTTAGTATATAAGTTGATTGATAATAGCGGTCTTATTAAATTTAACAGTGATTTTAATGTCAACCTCTACTGGCAGTAAAACAAAACTCTCAGCACTTACTTTAGCCGCGCTCGGCGTGGTTTTTGGTGATATTGGCACTAGCCCTTTGTACACCATCAAAGAAGTATTTTCCGTCGGCACGCACCCGGTGCCACTGACTGAAGCCAATATGTACGGCATTTTATCGCTGATTGTTTGGGCGTTAATCATGGTGGTGTCGGTTAAGTACGTGGCATTTATAATGCGCGCAGATAACCGGGGTGAAGGCGGCATTATGGCCTTGCTAGCATTAGCCAGTCACAACGCGGCAAACAACATCAAAAAACAGCGCAATATTATGCTGCTGGGTATTTTAGGCGCGTGCATGTTTTATGCCGACGGTATGATTACCCCTGCCATTTCGGTGCTTTCTGCGGTTGAAGGTTTGGAGCTGGCCGCACCAATGTTGCATCCGCTTATAATCCCAGTCACGTTAATCGTACTCTTAATTCTATTTTGGGCACAAAGTAAGGGCACCGCTTTAGTCGGCGCTTTTTTTGGGCCTATCATGTTGCTTTGGTTTGGTACTTTAGGCGTACTCGGCATACAAAGCATTCTACAAAACCCGACCATTTTACATGCGTTAAACCCAATGTATGCCGTTCATTTTTTTGCAGTTAGCCCTTGGATAGCCTTTGTGGCGTTGGGGGCGGTGGTGCTTGCAGTTACTGGCGCTGAAGCTTTATATGCTGACATGGGTCACTTTGGGCGCTTTTCGATTCGCTTGGCTTGGTTTGGCTTTGTATTACCCGCATTGATACTGAATTACTTTGGTCAAGGTGCGCTCATTTTAAAAAACCCAGAAGCGATTAAGAACCCTTTTTACCTGCTCGCACCAGAATGGATGTTATTTCCGCTCATTATATTAGCGACACTTGCTGCCGTTATTGCCTCGCAAGCGGTCATTACAGGGGCATTTTCAGTCTCTCGCCAAGCCTTGCAACTCGGATTCTTGCCGCGTATGCACATAGAACATACGTCTGAAAGTCAGGAAGGCCAAATTTACATGCCCCGCGTTAACTGGGGCTTAATGCTAGGCGTGATGGTGTTAGTGCTGTCATTTAAATCATCAGGCAACTTGGCTGCTGCTTACGGCATTGCAGTGACTGGCGATATGGTCATCACCACGCTGTTAGCGGGCATCGTATTCCACAACATTTGGGGCTGGAGCAAGTTACGCACAGGCGCATTAGTGGCGCTGTTTTTAGTAGTGGATGTGTCATTTTTTAGTGCTAACGTGTTAAAAATACCTGATGGCGGCTGGGTGCCATTAGTCATAGGTATTGTGATTTTCACCTTAATGCTGACTTGGAAAACTGGCCGAACATTACTTTATCAGCACCTTAAAAATGATGCGATGGCACTAGATCCGTTTATTGAAGCCATAGGCGCGCACCCACCTACCCGCGTTTATGGTACGGCATTATTTATGACGCCAAACTTAGATGGCGTTCCACACGCGATGTTGCACAACTTAAAACACAATAAAGTACTACATGAAAAAGTAGTCATTCTTACAGTTAAGTTTTTAGATTACCCGCACACTACTATAGAAGAACGCGTTGAAGTGTTACCTATGCAACATGAGTTCTACAAAGTTACCGTAAATTACGGCTTTAAAGATGAACCAGATTTGCCGCGAGATTTATTACTTTGTGCGCCAAAGGGCTTAGTGCTAGATGCAATGGACACTTCATTTTTTGTCGGTAAAGAGATTCTTATCCCCAACGAAAAAACTGAAATGTCCTTCTGGCGTAAAAAAATATTTATCGGCTTATTCAGAAGTGCCGAGACCATAACCAACCAATTTAAATTACCACCAAATCGTGTGGTTGAACTCGGTTCGCAAGTCTCGTTTTAAAACTTCACTGGTACAGCACTTAATAGTGCGCTATAACACAGCCTATTCACCATCGATACAATGCACACTATTTGATTGATACTTAAGTCGATAAAATAGACTGATTACTCTCAGCTAACTGGCTTTAATCTTAAAACTATGGCGCTAAATTAACTGTAACAATTGAAAATGGATTTCAGCGTCTATAGTTTTAGCTTCTATGCTGTTTAGGTTAAAATACCGCTTTTATTAAACTCACCTAGAGAACCTTATGGATCCACGTCAAAACATCATTGAAACCGCATTTGAAGACCGCGCTAACATCAACCCAGCCAATGCCAGCGCAGAAGTCAAAGAGGCTGTCGCCAGCGTTATTGCTGACCTTGATGCAGGCACTTTGCGTGTTGCATCACGTATTGGTGATACGCAAGATTGGGAAACGCATCAATGGCTTAAAAAAGCGGTATTACTCTCATTCCGCTTAGATGACAATGTATTGTTAGATGGTGGCTGCACACAGTATTTTGATAAAGTACCAGCGAAATTTGCTGATTACACGGCAGAAAATTTTAAGACGGGTGGCTTTCGCGTTGTGCCTGGTGCTATGGTGCGCCGTGGTTCATTTATCGGAAAAAATGCGGTGCTTCTACCTTCTTTCGTCAACATTGGCGCTTATGTGGGTGAAGGCACGATGGTTGATGCTTGGGCAACGGTTGGTTCGTGTGCACAAATTGGTAAGAACGTGCATCTATCTGGCGGCGTTGGTATTGGCGGCGTGTTAGAGCCAGTACAAGCCGGCCCAACGATTATTGGTGACAATTGCTTTATCGGCGCACGTTCTGAAGTGGTTGAAGGCGTTATTGTTGAAGATAATTGCGTGATTTCTATGGGTGTTTACATTGGTCAATCTACCAAAATTTACGACCGCGAAACAGGCACCGTGACATACGGTCGTGTGCCTGCTGGTTCAGTAGTGGTTGCAGGCAACTTACCGTCTAAAGATGGCACTTACAGCCTTTATTGTGCAGTGATTGTAAAAAAAGTAGATGAGAAAACACGCGGTAAAGTCGGTATTAACGAATTACTACGTGGCATTTAATTTGCATTAGTCTGTTTTTGTGTCCCAGCAATTTGTGTCACGGGCTATGTGTTAGTGGCTTTTGTACGAAAATTAGTTTTGTGCAAAGGCTCAATAAATAGCCAAAAACATGCCCTGTGAAGCCCGTCCCTATTGGCTCGTAGAGCCTGCCCTCGAATGAATTAGTCGAGGGGCATCTCTTTTAATGCCTTTTAGCAGATAAAATCCGCTCCATGCTTATTGCCAATTATTGCCAGCCAAATACATGTGTTTGAAATCTATTGTTCTGTTTTTCTGATTGAGCCGATTGTAATATCTGCATCACCTCATCATCCCCTAGTTGCGGAAAATTTGCGTAAAACTGCCCCACTGCCTGAAAATCCTCGGGAACCTCAAGGCACACAAGCTCATCGGCTAGTTCAGCTACTTTTTCCAATGTTTCCGCTGGCGAAACAGGCACAGCGCAAATCAGCTTAGCGGGCTTTCGGTCGCGTAAAGCATGTAATGCAGAAATCATCGTTGCGCCTGTAGCCAAACCATCATCAATAATAATAACAATGCGCCCCTTGGGATCAATTGAAGGTCGAATGGGCGTGTACTGGGCACGGCGGCTTTTTATAACGTCCATTTGAGCCAGCTTTTCACGCTGAATGTATTCATTATCAGCCCCTGTAGAAGCGGCATAATCAGCAATGTAAGTCCAGCCACTCTCGTTCACTGAGCCTATCGCTAATTCTGGATGAAAAGGCGCGCGTAGCTTACGCACTAAAACCACATCGATGCTACCGCCCAGCTTTTCAGTGATAATCTTGGCCATAGGTACAGCACCGCGCGGAATGGCCAGCACAAGCGGATTTTTGCCTCGGTAAACCAACAGCTTTTCGGCTAGTTTATTTGCAGCTTCTGTGCGATCTAAAAACATAGCATTCGTTCTATTTAATTTATCGTTGGCTTAAAAAGATCAATCTTAAATTCCGGCTCAAAAGGCGGTACATTACATTCAATAATGTCTGTGTGCGCTACATCAAGCCGAACGCCAGCAATGTCAATTCTCACCGGCAACTTGTTTGCGCCTCGGTCTACCAATACCATAGTTCCGATTTCGGCCACCTGTTTTCTAGCCAAATATTCCACCGCACGCAACATGGAATGTCCCTGATACATCACATCATCCACAACCAATACAGTAGTGCCGGATAAATCAATCGCATCAAATTTATGATTTTCGGTCAATTTTGTTTCTGGATAGAGTAGCGTTAAATCATCAGCGTAACGCTTAATCTCCAGATTCATCAGAGGCATATTGACCAATTTGAAATGCTTTATCAATCGCTTATGTAGCATTTCTGCCAAAGGAACACCACGGCGCAAAATGCCGACGATCATAATGTTCTGCTTACCAACCAAAGGCCCTACCGCGTTCCAAGCCATGTTATCCAATACAACGTCAAGCTGATTGGTTTGATAAAGCTATGTTCTATCGCTGGTGGGATTTTCAATGAGGTCATATTTCAAGCTATCCATATCCAGTCCATGTAAAGGATGTAAGCTACTAGCGCCGACCTATCAGCAAACCAACAACCAACCCAGCGCCTGCGGCTAAGCCTGATAATCTCCACGGGTTTTCGTGGACATAACGATCTGTCGCCTTAGCCACTACTTTAGTTTTGGCAATCAGCATCGCCTGGGAGTCGGTAATTTCATCTTTTGCTAGCCTAAGTGAGGCTTCTGTTCTGGCGCGTATTTCTGCCAGCTTATCTCCACCCTGGTTTGCTGTTGCATTTAACAATTCTTCAACATCTGAAATGAGCAATTTAAAGTCGCTGACTAATTGTTCTTTACTAAAACGATCAGATATTTTTTCCATTACGTTCACCTCATTAATATTTCACAGAATGATACAAATTAATCCGTCATCTCAGCTAGATTAGCTTGCTAATTCGTATCTTCGAATGACCACCAAAATACGATTTTTTGATGTTTTTTGGCGATAACACTCACCCATTGCTGTTTAGCATTACCGTTATATTCTGCAACAAGCAGGTACTTACCTATGGGCAAGTCAGCCAAAAAGTAAGGCCCTTCCGTCACAATATCCAGCACTACATTCTGATGATGATCTTTAATTTGCAGCTTAACCGCTGCCAGATATTCTTCCCGCTGATTCTGTCTTTGCACAAATACAATTTCAAGCGGATATTTTTTAGCTATCGCACTCATTGCCGCCGACTCTGAATCACCTATACCACCAGACAAATAAGTGATATCGCCCATGGTTACGGGTGTTGGCACATCCTGTTCAGAGAAAGGTGCTGGCGTAAGCCTAGACTCAGGTTCTGACATAGCGTCAGCATCATAAGTTTGCGCTAGCACATTCCTAGGTAAAGAAATACCGAATATGGTCACGAACAAGAACATTACAATTATTGAGCTTGTTACTTTCATGGCTTATCCTCCCTTAGCGTAATGACGACTTTATTAAAGCTGACTTAAAGTGCTTTAACTCACGGGTTTAATCATGCACTAGGCCATTGCATAGCCTGGTACAACAGGACGTAAAATAACCTGCAAGAAATGTCGGCCTAAACTTTCAATTTCATTAAAAAAAACTGCACTCACAAAATGCACACCACTCATGTCAACCACCTCAAAACTATAACCAATACGCGACAAAAAGCGTAAATTTGGGTTGATACCACCACCCTACATCAAAGTAATTTCAGTCAATTTCGGCAATATGGTGGATATATGCTGCCAAGTCAGCCTGTTAGACGGGCAATCTAATAACTCAGCCGCAGCCTCGTTACATTCAAAAATAGTGCCGTTGTCACAAAGTGTCAGCACGGCCGTATAATCTTCATCATTACAATGGCTGTGATTAAAGTGGCTGTGTAGATGTACACCCTCAAAATCAACCTTTGCGAATGGGCTTTCATTCAAACATAATCTTTAGGCGCAATATTCACTGAGTCACCTCCGCCTCGGCAGCTAACCAGTCTTCCATTTCATGTCCAGGCTCAAAACTTCGCGACTGTGCTTTATAGTAGGCACATTCAGCCGTGCGAAAAAAAATATCATCACGATATTCACCCAATGAATCCACACCTGATTCAACACCCATTACTGGAATAGAATTTTTCCTAGTCGTCTTTGTCTTTGTTAAATTTTCAGTCAAAAGCTCCATACAACCTCCTTCGCTAGCACAATGAAATTGTTGGTGATATCCAAATCTGGGGAGAGATTAAACACTAGGCTAGGCCTAGGGGATACCACCAACATCGTTAATTTACTTTGCTAGTTAGTTCTCATCCAGAAACGTAACCATATGATTTTATTTGATAAAACGTAATTTTGCAGTGGAAAATCCCAGTGAAAATGTTTATAATTACTCTCAAGCCATTGATTGTAAACAATAAACAAAGCCACCGGGGTTTC
>CAINBI010000056.1 GCA_903846555.1 uncultured Pseudomonadota bacterium | reverse complement strand
GCCAACCCCAAGCCTAAAAATGTGAAGCAGGGGTTCGCCGCACCACCCAATCTTCGTAATAAAGCGCCTGCATCTCTGGATATTTTGGCGCCATCTCTCCCTTGGCGAGGATAAGCACAGCATTTAGCTGAATACCCCACATTAATAATATACTGCGTTGGTGTTTATGGCTGGTAGAGATTACGCCTAATGAACTTCGTGCTTTGCCCCAAGTATTAAAGCGCGTTGAGAAAGTAAAGGCTATGCGGCTAAAAAGCACACGAGAAACCACAAGAGAATTAGCTAACTCACCAACCTTATTTGGTGAGCCAAGACAACCTAAATCGCAATACTTAGCTTTGCCAAGGGTTTCATCAGAGAACAGACGTTTTATTCCAATCGCATTTTTGCCCTCTGAAGTCATTGCAGGCGATAAAGTTTATACCATTGAAGATGCGAGCATTTATGATTTTGGCGTAGTGACGTCAACAATGCACATGGTTTGGATGCGAACTACGGCAGGTAGATTGAAAAGTGATTATAGCTATACCAATCAAATTACTTACAACAACTTCCCGTGGCCAGACTGTAGGAGCGATCTTCAGATCGCGAAAGCAGTCGATAAAACCACAACCACCGCTTCGCGATCTGAAGATCGCTCCTACCAAAACATAGAAGCCGCTGCACAATTGGTGCTAGATGCCCGAGCGGCTCACGCCAATGCCGCACTGGCAGATTTATACGACCCGCTGACCATGCCAGCCAATCTACTGAAAGCACATCAGCAATTAGATAAAGCGGTTGATGCTGCTTATGGCTACAAAGGCGCGGCTACAGATGCGGCGCGTGTGGCATTTTTGTTTGAGCGTTATCAGGCACTCACCAGCTTATTGCCAGCAGTGGTTAAGCCTAAAAAGCTAAAGAAGTAATGTAGGAGCGGCGCCCTCGCCGCGATGCAGTGTAGCAATGACTAAGCATAGATTGGTATTGCATGGCAGCGAGACCGCAAGGGTCTTCGCCGCAGAATATACCAGCTAAAGCTGCTTATTCGTACGCGAAAGCACTGCCCCTCGACTAATTCACTCGAGGGCAGGCTCTGCGAGCCAATAGGGACGGGCTTCGCAGAGCAGTGCTTTTAGCCTTCATTGATGCATAGTGCGGCTTTAATTTATGCAGCAAAGCCCAGACGTAAAAAAAGCAGTGTTTCACGTGAAACACTGCTTTTAAATTTCAGCAAAAAGTTATTTTTTTGTTGCTGTTGTTGTTGGTGTTTTTTCAGTTAACAAATAAGTGATGTAGTTTGCTTTATCAGCTGCTGAACAATCCACACCTAAAATGTCATTACAATGTTTAGTAAACTGACCTTCAACTTTGTCGTAATCACTAAAGCGCTTGTTGTTTACCATTGGTGAAAGTGGTGGGATTTTTTTGCCAGTCACGATATTTTTACCAGAATCTGCTGGATTTGCCGTGTGGCATGACGCACAAGCAGTTTCTTTGCCGTTAGCCGCTTTTACTTTTTGAGTAAAAAATGTCTTACCGTCAGCAACTGATGGTGCGAAATTTGCATTTTTGCTTTTAGCAACTGCGGTGTAAATGGTCGCTAGTTTTTCTGCATTCGCTACACTGGCTTGCGCAGAAAATGCGCTAAGGCCAAGTAAGATTGCTAAGGCGATGTTTAAATTTTTCATTTTAATGCTCCGTTTTAAGGTTAAAAAGTACGCTTTTAAATATTACTAATGCGCATGTTATTCCAGCTTTGTTAAGAAATTGTGTCTTGCTAATTAACAGTATAACTTTAGCATGTAATTCATGCTTAAAATCAACTGTTGAAACAAGCTTTTGCATGACTAATAGAAGCATTTCCAGTAAAATCTAATTCTTTGAAATTTAAGCGTTCAATGATGGCAAAAGCTCAACAAAAATCAGAACTAATATACCCTGATGTTTTTGACGTAATCGTTGTTGGTGGCGGCCATGCGGGCACCGAAGCCGCGCTTGCTAGCGCCAGAATGGGGCAAAAAACCTTATTGCTCACGCATAATATCGAAACACTAGGCCAAATGTCTTGCAACCCAAGCATAGGCGGCATAGGCAAAGGTCATTTAGTTAAAGAAATTGATGCGCTTGGAGGCGCTATGGCCGCCGCGACAGATGAAGGCGGCATTCAGTTTCGTATCTTAAATTCAAGTAAAGGCCCAGCAGTGCGCGCAACCCGCGCTCAGGCAGACCGTGTTTTGTATAAAGCGGCTATTCGACGCAGACTTGAAAATCAGCCCAACCTGTGGTTTTTTCAACAAGCGGTTGATGACATTATTTTAGAGGGCGATTCAGATTCTCCGCGTGCCGCTGGCGTGGTGACGCAAATTGGTTTGCGCTTTGCCTCAAAAACAGTGGTGCTTACGGCGGGAACCTTTTTGGGCGGCTTGGTGCATGTGGGTTTGCAAAATTACAGCGCAGGCCGCGCGGGTGATCCACCATCAATCTCTTTGGCCGCCCGTTTGCGTGAAATTGGTTTGCCTGCGGGTCGCTTAAAAACTGGCACGCCGCCACGGATTGATGGCCGTACTATCGATTATTCTGTGATGCAAGAGCAACCCGGTGATAACCCTGTGCCAGTCTTTTCATTTTTGGGTAATGTGGCGCAACACCCTGCCCAACTGCCTTGCTGGATTACGCATACCAATGCACGCACGCATGACATTATTCGCAGCGGTTTAGATCGTTCGCCTATGTATACTGGGGTGATTGAGGGCGTTGGCCCACGGTATTGCCCAAGTGTGGAAGATAAAATTCATCGTTTTGCCGATAAAGATTCGCACCAAATATTTTTAGAGCCTGAGGGTTTAACCACTCACGAAGTTTATCCAAATGGCATTTCTACCAGCTTGCCGTTTGATATTCAGCTGGCTTTGGTGCGCTCGGTAAAGGGGTTAGAAAACGCCCACATTTTGCGTCCCGGTTATGCCATTGAGTATGATTATTATGATCCGCGTGGTTTAAAAAGCTCACTGGAAACCAAAACCGTGCGCGGCTTGTTTTTTGCTGGGCAAATTAACGGCACCACAGGCTATGAAGAAGCGGCGGCACAAGGTTTGTTGGCAGGCGCAAACGCGGCCCTTTTGGCGCAAGGTAAAGATTCTTGGTGCCCTGCCCGCGATGAAGCTTATATCGGCGTGATGGTGGACGACTTAATTACACGCGGCGTGACTGAGCCGTATCGTATGTTTACCTCGCGCGCCGAATACCGTTTGCAATTGCGCGAAGATAACGCCGATATGCGTCTAACAGAAATCGGTCGAAAATTAGGTTTGGTTGATGATGTGCGTTGGGAAGCGTTTAGCCGCAAGCAAGAAGCGGTGGTGCGAGAGCAAGAGCGTTTAAAAAAGACCTTTGTTCAACCGGCAAATTTAGATGCAGACAAAATGACCGCGTTATTTGGCAAGCCGCTGGAACATGAATATAGCTTGTTTGAATTGTTGCGCCGCCCAGAGGTGAGCTATGAGGCGGTGCTCACTTTAGGTGAGCTAGGTTTGGGCGAGGCAGTGCCAGAAGTGCGCGAGCAGGTAGAAATCGCCGCAAAATATCAGGGTTATATTGATCGCCAATCCGATGAGGTGGCGCGTAGCCGTGGGCAGGAAAATACTAAGCTGCCAGATGATTTAGATTACCGTGAGATTCATGGTTTGCCGATAGAGGCGCAACAAAAATTGAATGCGCAGAAGCCTGAAACCATCGGTCAGGCTGGCCGTATTTCTGGCATTACGCCAGCAGCAATCTCGCTATTGTTGGTTTACCTAAAGCGTAAATCGCGCAGCAAGCAGGTAGAAGTTACCGCATGAGCTTACAAGCCATGCTACAAGCAAAGCTAGAGGCGGGTCTGCTAGAGATGGGCTTGCAAATAAGCGCCGAAAAGCAGGTGAAGTTAATCGCCTATTTGTTGCTTATTGATAAGTGGAATAAGGTGCATAACCTAACGGCCGTGCGCGACCCGCTAGAAATGGTGACGCTACATTTGTTGGATAGTTTGAGTGTGTTGAAGCATGTGCAGGCATTGGCACCTAAAAACTTGTTGGATGTAGGTGCTGGGGCAGGTTTGCCGAGTATTCCATTGGCAATTTGCTTGCCTGAATTGCAAGTGACCGCCATTGATTCTGTACAAAAGAAAACTAGTTTTATGCGGCAGGTAAAAGGTGAGTTGGCGTTAAGCAATTTTCAGGTTGAATATGGCCGCGTTGAAGTTTTAAAAGTAAAGCAGCCGTTTGATGTGATTATTTCACGCGCATTTTCAGAGATTGCTTTGTTTCTAAAGCTGACTAAGCATGTGCTAGCTGATGGTGGTCACTGGTTGGCGATGAAGGGTGTGGTGCCTGAGCATGAATTTGAAAATCAAGATTTTAAAAAAATGGGCATTATACCTAGCAAAATTGAAGTGCTGAAAGTGGCAGGATTAGAGGCGGAGCGGCATCTGGTGTTTTTGCAGCCTTAACGCGGCTTAAACAATGCGCTATTGGGTATTTTTGCATAGATTATGAGAAGTAAAACGTAATTTTTTATGACACTTACGGTAGGCGCTGATTAAATCCGTTCGTGGTGAGCTTGTCGAACCATGCTTGATTTTTCACTTTAAAAATCAGTATATTAAAAGCACCCTTCGACAAGCTCAGGGCGAACGGTTGAATAAATCAGCGCTTTCTTAGCAGCTAGATTGGCTTTGTAAGAAGGCCGGAACAAGCAAGTATTTTAAAAATAATTAAAATTAAAGTAAATATGAAAATATTAGCGATCACTAATCAAAAAGGCGGCGTAGGTAAAACAACTACCTGCGTAAACCTAGCCGCCAGTATGGCTAGCTTAGGCAAAAAAGTCTTGCTCATAGACCTTGATCCGCAAGGTAACGCCAGCACGGGCAGCGGTATCGATAAAGCGCATCTCAAGCATAGTATTTACCATGTGTTGATTGGTGAAAAAACGCTGAGTGAAGTGATTACGACGAGCGAAAAAGGTGGCTTTGATATTGCCCCTGCAAATCGCGAGTTGGCTGGCGCTGAGGTTGATTTGGTCAATGAGCTTGCGCGGGAAACGCGGCTAAAGGTGGCGATTGCTAAATTGCTTAATGTAAAAGGTGCGGCAGTTTACGATGTTATTTTGTTAGATTGTCCCCCTGCACTCAACTTGGTGACGGTGAATGCATTAACGGCCGCCAATGCCGTGATGATTCCGATGCAGTGTGAGTATTACGCATTAGAAGGTTTGTCAGATTTAGTGAGCACCATCAAAAAAGTCCGCGCACGCCTGAACCCCACGTTAGAGATTGAAGGTTTGCTGCGCACATTGTTTGATAATCGTAATATGTTGGCTAATCAGGTGTCTGCACAGTTAATCAGCCATTTTGGCGATAAAGTCTATAAAACGATTATTCCTCGCAATATTCGCCTTGCCGAAGCGCCAAGTTATGGCGTGCCAGTACTTAGCTATGACAAGGCCTCAAAAGGTGCGCAGGCTTATATGGATTTGGCGCTAGAGATTGATCTTAAAGAAACGATAAGCAAAGAGAAGAAAAATGGTTAAATTAAAGGGCTTAAATAGAGGTTTAGGTCGCGGGCTAGATGCTTTGCTGGCGGGCGATATGGGCAGCGTTGGTCAGGCGGATTCGCTGCTTATGCTCAAAATAGAGCAATTACGCCCAGGAAAATATCAGCCACGTAGCTATATGGATAATGCCGCTTTGCAAACACTTGCCGATTCCATTAAGGCGCAGGGCATCATGCAGCCAATATTGGTGAGGCCGCTGAGTGATGGCTTATCTGATGAGCAGCATTATGAAATCATCGCTGGTGAGCGGCGCTGGCGTGCAAGTAAAATCGCTGGCTTAGAAGACGTGCCAGTGCTGGTGCGTGAAATAGAAGATGAAGCCGCGCTGGCAATGGCTTTGATTGAGAATATTCAACGCGAAAATCTGAACCCGCTAGAAGAAGCGCAAGGGATTAAACGCTTGATAGACGAGTTTGCCATGACTCACGAAAAGGCGGCGGTTGCTGTTGGTCGTTCAAGGGTTGCGGTATCTAATTTATTGCGCTTGTTGAATTTATGCGCGGCTGTGCAGGAGTTGTTGATGCATGGAAAAATCGACATGGGGCATGCGCGTGCCCTGATTGGCCTAAGCGGCGCCCAGCAAGTGATGCTTGCTGAAAAAATTATGCAGAATAATTATTCGGTGCGTGAAGCCGAAAGTTTGGTTAAAAAACATAACCAGCAAGCAGGTAATTTGCCAGAAGATTTAACACAAAACTCCACGCAAAAATCAGCACACAAAAACTACGTTAACCCTGACGTTTTAAGGCTGCAAGAAGCTTTAAGTGACAAGCTGGGCGCCGTGGTTAATATTAAATCGGGTGACAATGGCGCGGGCGTGCTCAAAATTAGCTATGCCAATTTAGATCAGTTGGATGAAATTATTGCCAGAATTTCTAGGGAATAGAAGAAAATTTCGTGCTAAGTGTTTCATTTTGCTTAAACTTAACTCTTGACTAAAAAGTGGTAATAATTCAAAATCGCGGACTTTGCTGCATCAAGCATTAAATTAAGCATTAGCAACAGCTTTTAAATTAACTGGGTTTAAGTCATTGTCAGCATCCATTACAGCAGATGTATTTAGTAAAATGCTTAAAATTCAGCTAATGGCTACTGTGGCGGTTGCAGCGGTAATGCTGCTTACTTCAGGTTTACATGCCAGTATTTCGGCGATGTTAGGTGGTTCAGCGGTGTTGATAGGCGCATCTGTTGCTGCATACATCGCAAAGCGCGGTGCGAATAATGAAGATCCAACGGCAATTTTGGTGAATTTGTTAAAAGCGGAAGCCGTGAAAATTATGATGATTATCATATTGTTAATCATTGTTTTTAAAGTCTACAAGCAATTAGTGCCGTTTGCACTCATTGCAGGTTTAGCCGCTGCGGCGCTGTTTTCTGGCGCGGCACTAAGTAAGTTAAAAGTGTGATTAAAAATTCTTGTCAATTAAGCGACGTAAAGTCGAACTTTAGTTAGAGTAAATATTAGATTATGGCTATAGAACACGCAGAACAAGCACTTACCCCGTCAAGCTACATTACGGATCATTTAAGTTTTAACACCAAGCCTATTGGTGACGGCAGCTTTTGGGTGCTCAATTACGATAGCTTTATTATGTCAGTATTGCTAGGTGTCGTGGTCATGGGCTTAATCTGGAGGGTAGCGCGTAGTGCAACGTCAGGTGTACCAAGTAAAGGCCAAGCCTTTGTTGAGCTGATTTTTAGTTTTGTCGACGAGCAAGTAAAAAACATTTTTCACGGTGATCGTCATCGCTTTATTGCGCCGACTGCTTTAACGGTATTTTTATGGGTTTTAGCCATGAACGCCATGGACTTTTTACCTGTAGATGTGATGCATCACTTTGTCTACGCGCCACTGGGCTTAGAGCATTGGCGTAGTGTCCCTACTTCAGACATCAATACTACTTTTGCATTGGCATTAGCTGTATGGTTCCTGATGATTTACTTTTCAATCAAAGTCAAAGGCTTGGGCGGTTGGATTCATGAGCTTTTCTACGCACCATTCGGCGGTGCAAAATTCTTCAAACCACAGAGTGCCATGGGTTATGTCGGCTTGTTGCTAAGCCCATTATTGTTCGTAGCAAACTTTGCGTTCAACATCATTGAGTATGTTTCTAAGCCGCTTTCTCATTCATTGCGACTGTTTGGTAATATGTACGCAGGTGAGGTGATATTCTTACTTATCGGTTTGTGGGCTGCAACAGGCCTAACAGGTACAATTTTTGGTGCGATTCTAGGTGCTGGTTGGTCAATCTTCCACATTTTAATCGTGGCATTACAAGCGTTTATCTTTATGATGTTAACGGTCGTTTATTTAGCCATGGCGCATGAGTCACATTAGTTTAGTAGTTTGTTTTAGTAGTTTAGCGGTAGTTTTTTAATTTTTTAAAGGGTAATAAAATGGATAACTTACAACTTTTTGCAATGATTCAAGCTTACACAGGCGTTGGTATTGGCTTAATTATTGGTCTAGGCGCTGCTGGTGCTTGTATCGGTATTGGTATTATGTGTGCAAGTTTCTTGGAAGGCGCTGCACGTCAGCCAGAAATGATTCCACAATTGCAAGGTAAAGTATTCTTGCTATTGGGTCTTATCGATGCTTCTTTCATTATTGGTGTTGGTCTAGCAATGATGTTTGCATTTGCTAACCCATTATTAAGCGCGGTTACTGTAGTTGCTAAATAATTAAGTTTTTGTTCGAGCTCACTTAACTTTAAGCGTGTATTAGCAATAAAGTATTTGAGCTCCATCTAACGGCTTAAGATTTTTATGACTTACTAACAATGGATCGAAAATGAACATTAATTTTACACTGATCGCACAAGCAATCGCATTTGCTGTGTTGATTTGGTTCACAGTGAAATTCGTTTGGCCACCGCTATTAACAGCGATTGAAACACGCCAAAAGGAAATCGCTGATGGTTTAGCCGCAGCACAAGAAGGCAAAAGTGCTTTAGAAGTTGCAGCTAAAAAATCAGAAGTAACTTTGAACGAAGCCAAGCAAAAAGCGAGCGAAATTATTGGCCAAGCTGAAAAACGTGGTTCACAAATCGTTGAAGAAGCTAAAGGCACTGCTAAAACTGAAGGTGATCGTATTTTAGCTGGCGCTAAAGCTGAAATCGACCAAGAAGTTAACCGTGCAAAAGAAGGTTTACGTTCGCAAGTGTCAGCGCTAGCCATTGCTGGTGCTGAAAAAATATTGCGTAAAGAAATTAACGCAAATGCACACAGCGAAATGTTAGCTAAACTCGCTGCAGAACTTTAAGGCTAGAAGATAAAGGAAACCACATGGCTGAAATATCAACCATCGCAAGGCCTTACGCTGTCGCTGCTTTCAATCTTGGCAAAGAGCAAAATGCACTCGCTAAGTGGTCTGAAATGTTAGGTTTTGCAGCTGCAGTCGCTAACGACGCGCAGATGCAGGCTTTTATTCAAGACCCGAAAGTTGTGAGTAGTGAATTGCAAGATACTTTTCTTAAAGTATGTAGCGATAAACTTAATGAGCACGGACAAAATCTGATTAAAGTGTTGGTTGAATATAACCGCATGGCTATCTTGCCCGCAATTACTTCTGCTTTTGAAGCATTAAAAGCACAAGATGAAGGCGTACTTGATGCTCAAATCATGGCAGCGGCTAAGCCTAGCGCTGCAGAAGTTAAAGATTTAGTTAAGCGCTTAGAAATTAAGTTTGGCAAAAAAATTGAAGCCAAGGTTTCTGTTGATTCAGAGCTTATTGGTGGCATTAAAATTATTGTTGGCGATACCGTGATAGACGCGTCGGTCAAAGGTCAGTTACAGAGTTTAGCTTACACGCTTTCGGCATAAGGCCATTCGCCTTAAGTCAATGAATTACTTAGGCAAAGAAAATTAGGAGCAACAATGCAGTTATCTACATCAGAAATCAGTGAACTGATTAAAAGCAGATTAGAGAATTTTTCTACCTCAGCTGAAGCGCGTACTCAAGGTACAGTAATTTCAGTGACAGACGGTATTGTTCGTATTCACGGTCTTTCAAACGTGATGGCGGGCGAGATGATCGAATTTCCAGGCAACACTTTCGGTTTAGCGCTGAACTTGGAGCGTGACTCAGTGGGTGCCGTTGTTTTAGGCGATTACGAGCACATTACTGAAGGCGACATCTGTAAATGTACTGGTCGTATTTTAGAAGTGCCAGTCGGTCCAGAGCTTATCGGCCGTGTTGTGAACGCTTTGGGTCAGCCAATTGATGGCAAAGGCCCAATCAATGCAAAAATGACTGACAAAATTGAAAAAGTTGCGCCAGGTGTTATTGCACGTAAGTCAGTTTCACAACCAGTGCAAACTGGCTTGAAATCAGTGGACTCTATGGTGCCGGTTGGCCGTGGTCAACGTGAATTGATTATTGGTGACCGTCAAACGGGTAAAACTGCCGTTGCGATTGATGCCATCATCAATCAAAAAGGTCAAAACATGACTTGTATCTATGTTGCGATTGGCCAAAAGGCTTCAACCGTAGCTAACGTAGTACGTAAATTAGAAGAAAACGGCGCGATGGCTTACACCATTGTTGTTGCTGCGACAGCTTCTGATTCAGCTGCATTGCAATTCTTAGCACCATATTCTGGCTGTACCATGGGCGAATATTTCCGTGATCGCGGTGAAGATGCGTTGATCGTTTATGATGATTTAACTAAACAAGCGATTGCTTATCGTCAAATTTCATTGCTATTACGCCGTCCACCTGGCCGTGAAGCTTACCCAGGGGATGTGTTCTACATTCACTCACGTTTGTTAGAGCGTGCTGCTCGTGTGAATGAAGATTATGTAGAAAAATTCACTAACGGTGCGGTTAAAGGTAAAACTGGTTCATTAACAGCATTGCCTGTGATTGAAACTGCAGCTGGCGACGTTTCTGCGTTTGTTCCAACTAACGTTATTTCAATTACTGATGGTCAAATCTTCTTAGAAACTGACTTGTTCAATGCTGGTATTCGTCCTGCGATCAATGCTGGTATTTCAGTGTCTCGCGTGGGTGGTGCTGCACAAACTAAAGTGATTAAAAAATTGGGCGGCGGTGTACGATTAGCTTTAGCGCAATATCGTGAATTGGCGGCTTTTGCGCAGTTCGCTTCTGATTTAGATGAAGCGACGCGTAAACAACTCGATCGCGGTCGTATGTTTACTGAGTTGATGAAGCAAGCGCAATATGCACCGTTAAGCGTTTCTGACATGGCAATTACTTTGTTAGCAGCGAACAAGGGCTACTTTGACGATGTTCCAACCAATAAAGTATTAGCTTTTGAAAGCGCACTACACGGCTTTATGGGCTCTAAATACAAAGCTTTAATGGATGGCATTGAAAAATCTAAAGACTTGGCTGGCGATAACGAAAAAGCAGTTGAAGCGGCAATTCAAGACTTTAAAGCAACCAACGCTTACTAAGCTCCACTATTTAGGATAATAAAATGGCTGGAAGTAAAGAGATTAGAACCAAGATCAAGAGTGTAGAAAATACACGCAAGATCACTAAAGCGATGGAAATGGTAGCCGCTTCTAAAATGCGTAAAGCGCAAGATAGAATGCGTGCTTCACGCCCATACGCGGATAAAATTCGTAACGTTGCTGCGCATCTTTCATTCGCTCAAGTTGAGTACAAACATCCGTTTTTAGTAAAACGTGATGTTGTGAAAAATGTTGGTTTGATTGTGGTGAGTTCAGATAAAGGTTTATGTGGCGGTTTAAATACCAATATGTTGCGTTTGTCTGTTAACCAAATGAAAACTTGGGAATCTGAAGGCAAGGCTATTTCTGTCAGTGCCATTGGTAATAAAGGTTTCAGCTTTATGAACCGTCTAGGTGCGAAGGTTAAATCGCACATTACTGGTTTAGGAGATGTTCCGAACATGGAAAATCTCATTGGTACAATTAAAGTGATGTTAGATGCTTATGAAGCTGGCGAGATTGACCAACTTTATATTTGCTACACTAAATTTATCAATACCATGAAGCAAGAGCCTACCATGCAACAATTGTTGCCATTGAGCGGTGAGCAATTAGGTAGCCCTACTGGTCATTGGGATTACATCTATGAGCCTGAAGCTAAGCCAGTGGTAGATAACTTGATGATGCGCTACATTGAATCATTGATTTATAACGCTGTGGCAGAAAATATGGCTTCAGAGCAATCATCTCGTATGGTCGCGATGAAATCAGCGTCTGATAATGCTAAAGAAGTGATTGGCGATTTGAAGCTGATTTACAACAAAGCACGTCAAGCAGCCATTACCAAAGAAATCTCTGAAATCGTTGGCGGCGCGGCAGCAGTAGCTTAAAAAGAATTTAATTAACATTCAACAGATTAGTTTGAATAGGATATAAAAAATGAGTACAGCTAAAATTGGTAGAGTAGTGCAAATTATTGGTGCAGTGGTCGACGTTGAATTTCCACGCGATCAAATGCCTAAAGTATTTGAAGCGTTGATTATTGATGACGCATCAAGCAAAGCAGAAGAAGGCTTAACCCTTGAAGTGCAACAGCAATTAGGTGACGGCATTGTGCGTACTATTGCGATGGGTTCTTCAGACGGCCTTTCACGCGGTGCAATGTTCAAATCTACAGGTAGCCAAATTACTGTGCCAGTCGGCGTGGGTACTTTAGGCCGTATTATGGATGTGTTGGGTCGCCCAATTGATGAGGCTGGTCCAATTGAATGTGATGAGCGTCGTGCAATTCACCAAAAAGCACCAACTTTTGAAGAGTTGTCTCCTTCAGTTGACTTGCTTGAAACTGGTATTAAAGTGATTGACTTAGTTTGTCCGTTTGCTAAAGGCGGTAAAGTTGGTTTGTTCGGCGGTGCGGGTGTAGGCAAAACCGTTAACATGCTTGAGCTGATTAACAACATTGCTAAACAGCACTCAGGTTTATCAGTATTCGCTGGTGTGGGAGAGCGTACTCGTGAGGGTAACGATTTCTACCACGAAATGGCAGAAGCTGGTGTTATCAAACTTGATAACATGAAAGAATCAAAAGTAGCGATGGTGTTTGGTCAAATGAACGAGCCACCAGGCAACCGTTTACGCGTGGCTTTGTCAGGTTTGACAATGGCTGAGAAATTTCGTGACGAAGGTCGTGATGTATTGTTCTTTGTTGATAATATTTACCGCTACACATTAGCCGGTACTGAAGTCTCTGCATTATTAGGCCGTATGCCTTCAGCGGTTGGTTACCAACCAACCCTCGCTGATGAAATGGGCCGTTTACAAGAGCGTATTACATCAACTAAAGCCGGTTCTATTACGTCAATCCAAGCGGTATACGTACCTGCCGATGACTTGACCGATCCATCACCAGCGACCACTTTCCAGCATTTGGATTCAACTGTTGTGTTGTCTCGTGACATTGCTTCACTTGGTATTTATCCAGCGGTAGATCCATTGGATTCAACATCACGTCAGTTAGATCCACTAGTGGTTGGCGAAGAGCATTACAACGTAGCGCGTTCAGTACAAGTGACATTGCAACGCTACAAAGAATTGCGCGATATTATTGCTATTTTGGGTATGGACGAATTGTCACCAGAAGATAAGTTAGCTGTTGGCCGCGCACGTAAAATTCAACGTTTCTTGTCACAACCATTCCATGTGGCTGAAGTGTTTACTGGTGCGCCAGGTAAATATGTACCACTAAAAGAAACCATTAAAGGCTTTAAAGCGATTGTAGCTGGCGAGTATGATCATCTGCCAGAGCAAGCGTTCTACATGGTTGGCGGTATTGAAGAAGCAGTAGAAAAAGCCAAAACTTTAAACTAAGTTAAATTAATTATTAGTTAAATTCAAACTAAGTTAAATCCAAACTCAGTATAACTTTAGAAAAGTATAGAGAAAAATATGGCAAATACTGTTCATATCGACGTAGTTAGTGCAGAAGCTTCAATATTCTCTGGCGAAGCCGAGTTTGTTGTTGCACCTGCCAGCGCTGGTGAAGTGGGTATCTACCCACACCATGCGCCTATGGTTACAACCATCAAACCAGGTGCATTACGTATCAAGCTGCCAAATGCTGCTGAAGAGACTTTAATATTCATCTCTGGCGGTATTTTGGAAGTTCAGCCTGGTTTAATTACCGTGCTAGCTGATACTGCTGTACGTGGCCATGATTTAGATGAAGCTAAAGCAATTGCAGCCAAAGAAGCGGCTGAAGAAGCAATGCAAAACAGAACTTCTGATATGGATTATGCAAAAGCACAGGCTGAATTGTCTGAGGCGCTGGCACAAATTCAGGCTATTGAGCGTTTACGCAAGATAACGCACTAGATATTAAATACATCAATGCGCGGAGCAAGCAAAAAGGCAGCCTAGGCTGCCTTTTTTGTTATACTTTACGCATAAATAAAAAACCATTAAGCAAAAGTTATGCGTAAATTAAACATCGTTATTCTAGCTGCGGGTAAAGGTACGCGCATGCATTCCAATAAACCCAAGGTGTTACATGAGGTTGGCGCCAAGGCTATTCTAGCGCATGTGATCGACTGTGCAAAAATACTAAACCCGCATAAAATTATTGTGGTGTATGGTTATGGCGGCGAAATAGTCCGTGAGGCATTTGCCGATGAAAATATTATTTGGGTAAATCAAGCTGACCAGCTTGGCACTGGGCATGCAGTACAGCAGGCATCATCATTTCTAGAAGCTGATGCAGACACACTTATTTTATTAGGCGATGTGCCATTAGTCGATGTTGAAGCATGCAAACACTTGATTGCAAAGGCAGAAAATGCGCTGGCAATTTTATCGTTTAATAAAGCTGACCCAACGGGTTACGGACGTATTGAGCGATCTGTTTTAGGTAATGTGATGGCGATTGTCGAGCATAAAGATGCTACAGCAGCACAGCGAAATATTGTTGAGGTTAATGCTGGCATTATGGCAATGCCAAACAAGTATTTAACGCAATGGCTCACAAAGCTTACCAATAATAATGCACAAGCTGAATATTATTTAACCGACATAGTTGCGCTTGCAGTGGCACAGGGTGTGGATGTTGTGGCCGAAATCACCAATGATGAGTGGTCGGTGACTGGGATAAACTCTAAAGTTGATTTAAGCGCTATTGAGCGCGTGTATCAAACTCGCTTAGCTCAAAAGTTATTGCAGCAGGGTGTTACGCTAAAAGACCCTGCACGCTTAGACGTTAGGGGCACATTGAGTTGTGGTCGCGATGTTGTTATTGACGTAAATTGTTTATTTGAAGGCAATGTGTCGCTGGGCGACAATGTCAAGATTGCGGCAAACTGCGTCATTAAAAATACCGTCATTGCTGCAGGCACGCAGATTGCGCCATTCACGCACATTGATGACTCGCAGATCGGTGAAAATAGTCGCATTGGCCCATTTGCCCGCTTGCGACCTGGCACGACACTCGCGGCAGAAACGCACATCGGCAATTTTGTTGAAATTAAGAATTCACAGGTTGATGTAGGAAGTAACATCAACCATCTTAGTTATGTAGGTGATACTACGGTCGGTAAACATGTGAATATCGGTGCGGGCACAATCACTTGTAACTACGATGGCGCAAACAAATTTAGAACTGTGATTGAGGATAATGCCTTCATCGGTTCAGATACACAATTAGTCGCGCCAATTACCATCGGCAAAAATGCGACGATTGCCGCTGGCTCGACTATCACTAGAGATGCACCAGCCGACCAACTAACATTTTGCCGTGCTAAAGATCAAAAATCCATTGCAAACTGGAAGCGCCCTACAAAAGCAAAGTAGTTTAAATTCAAAATCCAGAAACCAAGCATACCAATTAATTACGAAAGACAAACTTTATGTGTGGCATTGTAGGCGCAGTTGCAAATAGAAACATCGTATCAACTTTAATAGATGGCTTGAGTCGCCTAGAATATCGCGGCTACGACTCAGCTGGCATTGCGGTATTAAATAGCAGCGGCATCGAACGTGTGCGTGCCGTCGGACGCGTTGCCGCCATGACAACAAAAGCCAATGAAATGCAGTTGAGTGGTCAAGTCGGCATTGGCCATACGCGCTGGGCAACGCACGGTGGAGTAACAGAAAGCAATGCGCATCCGCATATGTCACCCAGCCAGACTCATGGTGAAATAGCCGTGGTACATAATGGCATTATCGAGAATCATGACGAACAGCGTGATAAGTTACAAAAATTAGGTTATGCGTTCACCTCACAAACCGATACAGAAGTCATTGCACATCTGATTCATTTTTATCATAAAACAGGTTTGACTTTGTTAGCCGCTACGCAAGCGGCCGTGGCTGAACTCACAGGCGCATTTGCCATTAGCGTGATATCGGTGAAAGAACCAGAGCACATGATTACCGCGCGCTTAGGTTGCCCATTGTTGATAGGCTTAGGTGACGGTGAAAACTTCATCGCCTCTGATGTTTCAGCCGTGTTATCTGTGACGCGCAAAGTGATTTACCTAGAAGATGGCGATGTAGCCGATATTCGTCGAGAAGGTGTAACCATCTTTGGCCGTGATGGAAATATGCTAGAACGCAAAATTCACTTGAGCGATGTTTCACTCGCCAGCATGGAACTTGGCCCGTATGCACATTTTATGCAAAAAGAAATTCATGAACAGCCAAAAGCACTGACAGATACCATAGAAGCGTTGATAGACGATAGCAGCTTCTCCCCGGCCCTGTTTGGCGTTGCCGCTAGCGAAGTATTCAGTCAAGTCGATAGCATACTGATACTTGCCGCCGGGACTAGCTACTACGCAGCACTGACCGCTAAATACTGGTTAGAGAGCATTGCGCAATTACCCACCAACGTTGAAATTGCCAGTGAATATCGTTATCGCGTATCGGTACCTAATCCGCGCCAGTTGATAGTGACTATTTCACAATCAGGCGAAACACTAGACACCATGGAAGCATTAAAGCATGCAAAATCTCTAGGTCAAACCCTCACCCTATCGATTTGCAACGTGCAGGAGAGCGCCATTCCACGCGCCTCGCAGCTGGTGTTCTACACCCGCGCTGGCGCAGAAATCGGCGTTGCTTCAACCAAAGCGTTTACCACTCAGTTGATCGCCCTATTCACCTTGGCCGCAACATTAGCCAAGCAGCGCGGCTTACTTTCAGACACGCAGGAACAAGAACACTTAAGCGCCTTGCGTAAACTTGCCGGTAGCGTACAACATGCCCTAAATTTAGAGCCGCAAATTAGAGAATGGGCCACGCGCTTTGCCGATAAGCAGCATGCACTGTTTTTAGGACGCGGAATACATTACCCCATTGCGCTAGAAGGCGCACTCAAGCTCAAAGAAATTTCTTACATCCACGCCGAGGCATACCCCGCCGGCGAACTAAAACACGGCCCGTTAGCCTTGGTTGATAGCGATATGCCAGTGGTAGTGATCGCGCCGAATGATGCGCTACTAGAAAAAGTAAAATCAAACATGCAAGAAGTCCGCGCACGCGGCGGCGAGCTATTTGTATTTGCCGATAGCGATAGCCATTTTACGGAATCTGAAGGCGTACACGTCATCCGCACACCGCGCCATGTCGGCATACTCTCCCCTATTTTGCACACCATCCCCGTGCAGTTACTGGCCTACCATGTTGCGTTGATAAAAGGTACAGATGTGGATAAACCAAGAAATCTAGCAAAGTCGGTAACCGTTGAATAAAGCGTTAAAGCCAATCAACTATATTTGTCGGAGAGTAATAAAGTATCATACTGAGTATTAAAGTATCATACTAAGTAATAAAGTTGCATACTGGATTTGTCGAGGCTATACTTAATTGAACAATCGTTGGATGGTTTTGAAATGGCAAAAAAGAATAAATACAGCATTTCTGAAGCAAAAGACCAGCAGTGGATTAAAGACGGTCGCGGTGCAGGTCACGGTTGTCATTACAAGCCTTGGATAACCGTTAGGGATATTCCTTCTGAAGGACGTTCTCACCGTGTCTTTGGCCATAAAACTCAACGAACCCATCATCTTCTTTCTGATCTTGAGCTTGCTGTTTTCTTATTGCTTGAATGGAATATGGAGACCACAGATATAAGAGAGCAATTTCCGCTTCGTCAAGAGGATACAGCAGCATTGGCTATAGCAGCAGGTATAGACCACCCTTCTACTAATGGTGTAATGCACACGATGTCCTCAGATTTTATGGTGAATACCAGCAATACATTTCAACCAAAATTTGTACTTCAGGCTAAGTACGCACAAGCAATACAAGATCCACGTACGATAGAAAAGTTAGAACTGGAACGTCGATACTGGCAACAAAAAGATGTGCCTTGGCTGGTCATCACGGATCAAGACATTCCTAAAATTGTTTTCCAAAACATTAGCTGGCTCTACCCAGCGCAGCGTGATGACTTGAATGATGAAGTCATCATCGATCGGCACAAATTTTATTCCTACCAGTTTCAACAACACCCAGACAAAACTATTATTGAAATAGCTAAAAAATTGGATGTTGAATATAAGATTGTTGGCGCGCGTTTAAAATTACCCAGGTGTGCGCGTTGTAGAATTACCCAGAGTGAAGGCCGTCTAAAAATGACGAGCCTGTTGATAAGTGTATCGCATTTATGCGGAAGAAGTTGCGTGTTGAAGTGCTTTTAGGAG
>CAINBI010000055.1 GCA_903846555.1 uncultured Pseudomonadota bacterium | reverse complement strand
CATCCAAATCGGCAAGGCCGCCGCCGCGCCAGTTTCACTTCTACCCAAGGTGCGCGGTTTATCAAAGCCTATCCATGCTACGGCCACCTGCTTGGGGCTGTAGCCTGCAAACCAAGCGTCCATATGATCGTTAGTGGTGCCGGTTTTTCCGGCAAGATCACTTCTGCCTAATTGCAATGCTTTGGCAGCCGTGCCGTTACGTATTACGCTTTGCAGCATAGAGTTCATAATAAACGCATTACGTGCATCAATTACGCGCGGTGCGCCATTTCCCGCCTCATCAAATTTTGTGGTTAAGATCACATTCCCTTTTTGATCGATGATTTTAGCGATTAGATTTGGTTTTATACGATAACCGCCATTTGCAAATACCGCGTATGCCGTTGCCATTTGGTAAGGTGTAGCAGAACCAGCGCCGAGTGCCATTGTTAGATAGGCTGGATGGTCTTTTGCGGCAAAGCCAAAACGCGTAATGTAATCCTGTGCATAACTGGGCCCAATCGCTTGCAACACACGAATCGCCACCGTATTGACTGATTTTGCCAGCGCTTGTCTTAGGCGTATCGGGCCTTCAAAATCATTCTCATAATTTTGTGGCGACCAATCTTTATTGCCAGTTTCAGCCGCTGAAAAACTCAATGGAGCATCTTCAACAACCGTAGCTGCTGTGTAGCCTTTTTCCAGAGCCGCAGAATAAATAAATGGTTTAAAGCTTGAGCCAGGCTGACGCCAAGCTTGAGTAACATGGTTGAATTTAGTTTGATTGAAGTCAAAACCACCTACCAATGCACGTATCGCACCATTTTCAGGGTCAAGCGCGATGAGCGCCGCTTGTACTTGTGGCAATTGCACGATTTTCCAAGTGTCAGCCAGTTTAATCACGCGAATCACAGCGCCAACTTTTAGCAAGCGTTTTGCGGGGTCTTTTTCAGAGAGAGTTTTTTCTACAAGGGCTAAGCCTTTACCCGTAATTTCTATGTCATCGCCATTTTTGGCGTGCGCTTGAACAGACTTCGGTAAAATATTAGTAATAACGGCGGGCATAAAGCCATTAAATTCATCAATTTCGTCTAGTGCGGTATCTAAAGCACCTTTTTTATCGCTAGATGGCAGTGTAGCGATATCCAATAACTTTTCTGGACCACGATAACCATGACGCAAATCGTAATCTAGTATGCCGTCTCTCACCGCAGTATTTGCGGCTTCTTGGCTAGCTTTACGCACTGTTGTATAGACGGATAAGCCGCTACTGTAGATTTCATCCTGATACTTGGCGTACAGGCTTTCACGCACGATTTCAGCGACATAATCTGCCGCTAAGTCGCGAGATTGCTTGGAGGCTTTAAATCGCAATGGCTGCTTTAAAGCGGCTTGGTAAAGGCCTTCTTTAAGAAATCCAAAGCGAAACATGTCATGCAATACCTCTTGCTGGCGACCTATGGCACGTTTTGGATTAACAAATGGATTGTAGCTAGACGGCGCTTTAGGTAAGCCCGCAAGTAATGCTGTTTCAGCTAAATTAATTTTGTCTAAAGGCTTTCCGTAATACACTTGCGATGCCGCAGCAAAACCATACGCGCGCTGCCCTAGGTAAATTTGGTTAATATAAAGCTCAAGTATTTTATCTTTACTTAGGCTATGTTCAATTTTAATGGCAAGCAAAGCTTCGTTGATTTTAGTGACTAAAGTGCGTTTACCATGTGGCGTAGTAAAAAAGTTTTTGGCGACTTGCATCGTGATAGTGCTGGCACCCTCATGTCCTTGGCCAATCAGGTTATTTTTTATCGCACGTAATATGCCTTGAATATCAACCCCATGATGTTGATAAAAACGCCTGTCTTCAATCGCCAATACCGAATCTTTCATGTTTTGCGGCACATGTTCAATTTTAATATAAGCTCGGCGCTCTTCACCAAACTCGCCAATTAAATACCTATCTTCAGAGTACACGCGTAAAGGCAGCTTAGGGCGGTAATCAGTCAGTGCATCCAATGACGGTAACGTGGGGTAAATCAGCGCGACAGCAATCCCAACAAGCGCCACCGACGACAGCCCTCCCACGAACATTGCCAACAAAAGGTATTGCCACCATTTATTCAGAGTCATCTAAGTTTAGCGTTTCATTTGCACATTAATAATGGATCATTATAAATTGCTCCGCCAATTTCTTGTGAACAAACAATAAAATAAAGGTCTTTGTGAGAGGTAATTATAAAAATGGCTGTCAACGCTAAATAGAAATGTCCGCTTTTCTGCAAAGTAGAAATGTCCGCTTTGCTTGTTTTATCGATCACGGGTTGGTGCACCTCCTGTCATCAATAGATTGGTCAATAAATGGTGTTCGCCAAGGATGGTTTGCAGCAGGTTTGTGACCCGTATTGCCCCGTGTGATGGCTTCATTCACCCGTGTATTCAGTTCTTTACCCTCTG
>CAINBI010000054.1 GCA_903846555.1 uncultured Pseudomonadota bacterium | reverse complement strand
GTAAAATCAATCAGTTAGCTATTTATAGTTTCGCTGAATGCCATTTTAATATGATACTTTAATAATTTTAACCTCATATAAGACCATGGCAGAATGCGGCTTGCAGGGCAGTTCGGTATGAAACTTTATTACACCCCGACACATGGGGTTCGGCCACTCCTGGACGCAACCCCTTTTTATGAGCTGCGCCCCGTAGGGCGCTAAGCGACAAATCAAGCCGGAGCTAATAAATACCAGATAGCACCAAAGCTGAACCATTGCGTTATCCCAAAAACACTAGTAATTAAAAATCCTAATTGCATAACGACCAGTGGGTAAATTTTTCTCGAAAGACCAAAACTAATCCAAATTATATTTGATGCTAGAAAAGCAACAAAACCCCATTTAGACAAATCGCTACCATGCGCAGCAAGTAGCGCGGATCCTGCCAAACCAAATAAACATCCCAACCACTCAAGCTTCTGCATAATTAAATCCTTTTATAAAAAAATTTACCTACATATTTTAAGCATAAGATGTCCAGCCATCAGGCTTAAACACCTTCACACCGCCCACCAAAACGTACTCTTTACGACGTGCCGAGCTGTAGCTAGTCAATTTCACACGCACACCGTCCGTGACTTTCTTTGTAAAAACTTCACCCTTAAAGCTGTTTAGTAATGGCACACACTGACCGCTGTCGCTATGGTTGTATGTTCTTTGCTGTCCAATTTCTTGCAATTTAATGCTTGATTTGCCGACCAGCTCAAGGACTTGGTAATAGTCAATATTCGTTTGCTCCCAGCCCCATGAACTCACCAACACATCGCCCACTTCCAAAGCTCTAACCATTGCTTTACGCTCTGCTTTTTCTGCCACTTTATCGGATGCGCGTTTTTCAACATCGTTTACAAATTTTTTGACATATTCTTTTGTCGCCTCTACCGTTTTAAAACGGTAATGAAATGACGCTTTAATTGCTTTACCTTTGAAGCCCAAAGCCACTAAACCATCAGCACTAACATAAACCTCAAGCCCTAACGCCTCATTTGAATATTCACAAATATAGTCCATTGGCTTGCGTCTTGAACTAAGAAAGCTTGGTTTTGGTTGCACACCATTTACCTTGTTAGTTTCCTGAGCCTGTTCTTGACTTGTTGTTGTACTCACAATCTTCTCCTTAGTGTCTATCATGTCATTTACCCCGTTTAGTACCTTCGCCTGTTTTTGCGTAATTCACTAAATGGCATAAGGGGCAGTGCAATAGCCAAAGCGGAGGCCGCAGCTAAGGGAGCGTAGCGAGTCTGAACGGGTGAGCATTTGGGCGCAGCGAACTATTGCACTGACACGCCATTTAGTTAATTTTTAGCAAAGCGAAGGGGCTGAACGGGGTAATTGATTTGACATGAGGCCGAAGATCGTGCGGACAACATGGGTAAGCCATGCGGCTAGGGATGCAGCCAGGGCGTTTCTGGCTGCATCCCTATTGAGCTTATTTCAAATAGTTTTTGTCCTTTAGGATAAAACCCAGCATAGGGGGATTAAAGCCCAGCGGCTAAAAGGGGTTGGGTTCGGGTGGGGCAGGGGGTTCGGCCACACCTGGGCGCATCCCCTTTTTATGAGCGACACCAAGTAAAGTTAGTCTCATTTTTTTTGAGACTGTGCCTTGAAGAAACAAACCATCAGCAAGTTGCGCCCCGTAGGGCGCAATCAAGATGAGATTATTCGTTTTGAATATTCTCAAAAGTTACCGTATCAAGAATTGAGTTTAATTGCCGGCTAATTTTAACGGCCAATTCAAGTTCTGGCGTAATGACTAAAGAAAGCATAGGGCTTGCCTTTACATATAATTCACGCAACTCTGTAACTAAAAATTCTGCCGTGTGTTTGGCTTTTGTTAGTCTTTCAATGTTTTGAGTGTTTTGCATTTGATGTACCTCTGGTTTTGTAGTTAAGAGTTTTGAAGTTAAGCCACTTTTTGGTAATTCCAGTCGTTTTTTCTACCGGTATTATTCAGTCGTTCTTGGGCCAATGTATGGTATTGAGGGTCTATCTCAATACCTATGTATTGGCGCCCAGCCAGTTTGGCGGCTTCGCAACTTGAGCCTGAGCCTGCGAATGGGTCAAGTACGATGCCGTTAGCTGGCGAGAAGGTTTCAACAAGTGGACTGAGTGCAGACAGTGGTTTTTGTGTGGGGTGTAGTTTGTTGCCTGTGTAATTCCACACACCCACATCACTTAAAGGTTTAGCTGGTTTTTCAGGGCGACCTTTAGCCAATAAAAAAGCACTCTCATGCTGATAAGCTAAGAATTGCGTGCTTGAAGCATAGCGTTTTGGATAAACAATATGTCCAACAACTGAAAAGCCTGCGGCTTTCCAAGCTGCAAAGAATAAATCAATCTTAGTCCAGCCGTAAAATGACACCATAAAGCTGTCAGGCTTTAATATGCGGTGTAACTCTGCGAAGGTAGGATTAAGCCAATCGCCGTTTATATCGTTTTTAATGCTACGGTTAGCACGGTCAATGTAATTGACCAAGTAAGGCGGGTCTGTCAGTACGAAATCTACAAAGTCATTAGGCATTTTTTGCATAACTTCTAGGTTGTTACCTAAAATTAGTTCTTGAATAGGTTTGTTGTTGTCCATCGCTAAATCTCCATAAATGAAAGTTAATAGCGCCGCACTTGAAACCTCACCTGGGTTAAATGCCGCGTTATGCGAAGGACGGGGACAGCAATTCATCGGTCAATTGAACGTGGAATAAAAAGAGAGTGAAACGAACGGCTTTATGCCGCGAAAGTCAATTTAAGGGGTAAGGATTTGGGATAAAGTGATAACGGCCCAAATGCTTATCCCGATCCGGTGCATTGCTGGCACCAAAATTCGCAGAACGCGGCATTTAGATGAAAGAGTTTGGGGTTGACGCGAGAAACAATATTCTTATACAGAAGCCTGGCCAGTCATTTCAACATGAAGGACTGGCCAAAAAAGCATCCCGAAGGGATTCCGATTGGCGGGTTTAGTCAACTGCAGAGGCGCAGCTTCTTAGTTGACTAAACTTAATTTCAGCGCCAGTAAGTGAGTTCTTGCGGTGTTTGCATGATATTTGATTTACACTAATTCACTTGGATAAATAGAGGGAAATTATAGATATGATGAAATTTCGCACCATAAAAGAAGCCAAGTTTGTTCAAATCCCTGAACTTCCTCAAAGTTTGGTTATTGAATTTAAAGCTCTTGAAAAGATTGTAAAATCAGGGAGTGGCAGCGCCGTCAGTAAACTTAATAAAATATTTGCTCTAACAGACAAAATAACCACTTTGATTGCACCTTACATGGTATGTGAAAAAGGTTGCTCTCATTGCTGTAAAATAGACGTTTATATGACGTCAGTAGAGGCGCAATATATCCATAAGAATTTAGATATTGCACCAACTACAGGTCACTCACTTACATCAGGACATGGTCAGGCAAAACGACCATGTACTTTTCTTGATAATACGGGTGCTTGCGCTATTTATGAATACCGACCATTTTCTTGTCGCACTTATTTTACTTTAGATAACCCAATGTTTTGTAAAGATATAGAGGTGGAACATATTTCTTATACAAGTACTAGCAATGGCTTGTTATATAAGTTGTTGGAATTAACTGCCTATATTAATGCAAAACAACCAATTCGTGATGTTCGTGATTTTTTCCCCAGTGGAATAATTGCTAAAGGGAAGTAGTATAACCAACCGCGAGTTTGAAGGAGGGGTTGGCGTCCTACTTTAGTTTGATGAGGTTTGAAATTCAGTCTTATCATAGTAACCTGCGCAGGTTGCTTATTACTTTTTACTTATTTAAATTAATAATGTACATGGATATGTACATAACTAATATAAATAAAATTTTAAGTGTTTGATTTATATAAACTTTATCTGATTATTCTAATCTCACCTCTTCCGCCAAGACACCCCCTTGTGGGGTTTTTTTCCGTCCGCAGGTGTTCCGTTTTGTTTAAAAAAGACCGCTAAAGAAAATACTCTTTTTGCCGATGACATTCATAACCGCCAGTTTAGAATTGATGCCAAGGCGTCAGAGGGAACGGTTACGACAAAGACGGCTCAGTCGCAAGTGCTTGTGAAATAAGTTGCGGGTTTGACCCAGCAGCGATGCTAGGCGCGGTTAGTGGGTCGTGTGTGGTTGAAAGGCATATCCGTATGCTGATATTATGGATTTGAGCGTCGCTGCATGAAGGCGTAGGCGGGGGATTTCTCCTTCGTGCATGATCGCCCGCGCTATGCTGATGGGGCCGGTGCTCGATACTGCGGGCTGGCGTCGACGAACCGACCTTGCTGGCGCAAAGGTTCAGTGTGCTTGCATCATGTTGGTAAACTTTTT
>CAINBI010000053.1 GCA_903846555.1 uncultured Pseudomonadota bacterium | reverse complement strand
CGAATTATTCCCAAATCTTTCATGGTGATCATCTCCTGTTAATCCTGCTCATTAAAAGAGCAGGTAGGTTAATCACTCTGGGTAATTTTAGGCGCGCACTAGTGGCATATTTCGGGTAGTTTTAATTGCGTACCAACAGCACTGTCTTTAATGCCAGAAACGACATAATTCATATGTACGTCTATATTGAGTTCACCTGATTTGTTAATCGCATCATCATAGACTTGAATCTCATCTGCAGAGGCCGCGTTTGCATTAATCGGTAACGATGTTGCATATAAAGACAACACAATATTTAGTATAAATTTCACTAGTTTTTTATTCATTTTATTAACCTTTTTTCAACGTAAAAACAATCTTTGGTTTGCAACTCATATCAAGCCGGATGCAATATTGATAGTCAATGCCACCAGTGTAGTATTAAAGAAGAATGCTAAAACGCAATGTATAAGCCCTGTTCGACGCATCGACCTGCTTGTAAAGCCTACGTCAGCCGTTTGACCTGAAGTGCCAATGACACAAGAAAAATAAAGAAAATCACTATAGTCTGGCGTAGTTGATCCTGGAAACTCCAGCCCGCCTGTGCTGCCACGCTCCTTGGCAACATAAAAGTCATGTGCATAATGTAATGCGAACATCACTTGGGTAAATGCCCATGAGGATAGTATGGTCAGCACTGCGAGTGCAATGTGGGCAGACCGGAGTATGCCGTGCATATCCTTGACCACGGAAAGTTCTGCAACTATTGCGCCGATGGATACAATGGCAGCAATAATCACCATTCCCAGCACCACAAACTTCCCATCATCCTGAGCAATTGCGCGTTTACGCATTTTTTCATGGGTGGTCCAGAACATCATGCGTGCAGCCAGTATCAAGTAAAGCCACGCGCCAAAATTCCAACCAATAATTGCCCGTGTAACTTCATGTAATGCTAAATTTTTAGGTAATAATAGTGCGACCAAAACTCCAGCAAGAATCGAGCTGAATAGTCTTGGTCGCGTGAGGATGAGCCGGATGAAGGCCGGGTATGCGGAGTTCTGAATATCGGTCATATTGTATATGTATGCATTATTTGATTGAGAGAAGTTCAGCCATACGTAACGTCTTTAAAAGTAACTCATCAAGGCAATTAGCCTGATAGCTTAAAATCCCAGCCAGGCAATCATGCCAAAAATTACGCCGACAGCTGCACAAGTTAAACTTGCGTACTGAAGCCACTTGCGACGTGTAAGAAGCGCTATCGCTGCGAGGGAAATGGCAATTTGCAGTGCTGTGGTTCCGGTAGCCCAGCGGTGGTGAGAATGCATGTGTTGCTCAGAATGCTCATCTGCATCGTGACTTAATTTTTCTAACGCTTCGGCTTTCTTTTTGATTTCATCTTTTTCGGCAACGTAACGCAAAGCATCATTGTTGCTGACGTCACGATCTTTACCTGTGGTTAGCTTGGCTGCCAGCTCGGCTAAATTCTGTTTATTACTTTTTGCCTGATAAAAATTCCACTGATCAGAGGCCTCAGTTTTTTTAATAGATGCTTCATTCTTCAATAGAATGGCTTCGCCCAAGGTGACGCTGGCCTCGTAAGAGAGAAGTGCGCCAATGGTGGCCATGACTGCGGTCATCACTGCGAGGCGGTTGTTAAAGCTGCGGCCTTCCTCTCCCCCCTCCAGCACTTCTTCGTGCGGTCCTTTTACTTCAAATTCCTCACTCATCAATGACTCCTTTTGTTAAGTTTCATACAAACTTCAGGTGATTACCCAGTGCAATTAAGCAGCGCTCAGAAATGCATCCCAATTGCGATACGCGTCATATTTTCCTGAGTAAAATTTACTTTTGGATCATATGCAAGTCGTAAAAAGTAGCTTGGCCAATCGTAGGTGACGGATGCTCCCGTACCGTTGATTGGTTGCCCTTGGTCAGCAGGACCACTTTTATTGACAATGTCCAGTGTGATGCGCTGTTTATTTGGCAATGGTGATCGCATCAATAAGTGTACGTTCTGTTGACCCGGCACCACACGGTCATCACGCACCAGAAATAGCGTTACGCTGGCGCCATCTTTCTTTTTATAGCCTATACCAAGTGTAATGGCATCGTTTGGGTCAAAGTTAAGGTTAGCGTATGGTTTTAGATTTGTTCTTCCATAACCGATTATTCCAAAAAATGGGTCGCCTAGCGTAGCTGTAATCGATCCTCCCAGAAATCCGTGTGCTGCTGCCTGTAGAGAAGTATCAACATCCATCTGCACCAGCCGATCTGTGCGCTCGTATCCGACCCGCCATTGTTCAAATCCAGTTGAGCTTTCTTTATAGTAGCCAACCCAGCCTCGCTGATTGTCCCGGTCAGCTCTCAAATTAATATCATTTGCGTGCACACTTTGAGTGTCGTAATCCGACAGGCTGAGTTTATATTCAACCGGCACATCCATTGCTGAGGCAGAGTCAGCAATGGATGGCGTTGTTTCTGCGAACGCTATGGAGGTGTGCACCAACAAGGCAACGGATACCAAGGTGAAAATTTCTATATTTTTTAACATATAAGCTTTAATAGAATAATTGCCAGCAACTGCAACGCCGAACTTATATCCCAATCTGCGGCCACTGGCGCGATTGGCGTATCCACTCCGTACAGCGCCGTAGCAAGGCAGCTCAACGTCCCTCAGGATAGACGGCAGGAGGCTCATTTATTTCAATCCGGCATTGTCAGTTTCAGAAGGCGGCCATCGACATTGCAGTCAACCAATTTTGGGCGGGTGCGATAGTAAAAATCACACTCCATTTTGGCGCCATCCTGCGCAGCCATAGCGGCATGACCGTGCCTGAGCTGATCTGCAGTATTTCCCTGCATGTAGGCATCATAGGAGCGAGAGCTGATAAGCCGATGCCGCTTGGCTAAGTCCTCCTCGTAAACCTTGTCAGAACTCCAGCTCCCTGAAAACTTCCTCTCATTGATTGTGAAGTAGGCTGGTGCAGGAAAGTTTGCATTAAACTCCAATGCACCTATTCCAACAATGACACCATCTGTATCTTGTAAGGTGAAATCCTGCTTGCAGGCAGTGAGTATAAGCAGCATGCTAACTGCCATCACAGTTTTTCCAACAGTAATGAGTTTATTGTAAGTGTTCATTTTATTTCCAATGTAACCAGCCACCACTTCGCGCCCTAATGGAAAATCTGGGTTAAAAAATTAATTTAATCGAGTGCTATTTCTTTATCCTGGCTAGCATTAGGTATTCCGCCATACTTTTTAACTACCCATAAATACACTGAAGGCAGCACCAATAGTGTCAGTAAGGTTGCACTAATCAAGCCTCCTATCACGACCACAGCAAGCGGTCGCTGTGTTTCGGCGCCAATGCTATGTGAGAGTGCCATAGGCAATAAGCCAAACATAGCAAGTAGCCCAGTCATTAAAACAGTACGTAAGCGAGACATAGCGCCTTCATGCACGGCCTCCTCAGGCGTTTTGCCTTCGGCAATTAATTGGTCAAATACTGACACCATCACCACCCCGTTAAGGACAGCCTGCCCAAATAACGCAATAAAGCCAATAGCGGCTGAAACCGACAATGGAATGCCTGTAATGTATAGCGCAACAATGCCGCCAATTAAAGCGAATGGAATATTTGCCACAATCAGCAAGGCGTTTTTGAATGATCCAAAGGCATCAAACAGCAATACAAAAATCAGCAAAATAGATAGAGGCACTACCACCGCCAATCTTGCCATTGCACGTTCTTGATTTTCAAACTCGCCAGACCAGGTGACAGTTGCATTGCTTGGTATGATTACCTGCGACTTTACCTTGGCCTGCATGTCCGCAACCACGCTTCCCATGTCGCGATTTTGTATGAAGATGCCGATAGAAACGACGCGCTGGCCGTTTTCGCGCGCGATATTCATAGCGCCAACCGTTTGTTTAAAATGCGCGAGTTCACTAAGCGGAATCTGTGCGCCACTTGGTGCCGCAATAAGTAGGTCGTCCAGTTTGCTTAGTGAGCGCTGCGCCTCAGCTAAACGTACAACCACCGAGAAGTGACGCTCTCCCTCCCATAGCTCAGTTGTTGCCTTGCCCGCCAAGGCCGTTTCAATCACTTCTTGAATATCACCTACATTAATGCCATATCGTGCAGCTGCATCGCGATCAATTTCAATGATTTCTTGCGGTAAATCACCATCACGGTCTATGTAAGCGCGCGCAACTCCAGCAACAGTAGAAACTTGCTGGGTAATTGCTTTTGCAGTTTTTCTTAATTGAGCTAAATCATCGCCATGTACTTTAATCACAATCTGGCCATCAATCTGTGAGATGCTTTCCAGCACATTGTCTCTGATAGGTTGTGAAAACGTCGCATCAATACCAGGTAACGCTGAAACAGCCTTGTCCATCTCATCAATAATCTTGTCTTTTTTATAATGTTTGCGCCAACTTTCTTCCGGCATAAGTTCTACAAAAAACTCCCCACCATTAAATACTTTTGGGTCAGACCCATCGTCTGGCCTGCCAACTTTTGAGATCACGCTTTTCACTTCAGGCACAGTATGCAATGCCGCTCGAATGCGGTGTGCAGCCAGTAAGGCCTCTGACTGCGATACCGACGAAGGCAGTGTTACATTCACCCATATGGAACCTTCATCAAGTTCAGGTAAAAACTCGGTACCGATCTGAGTCCCTAATGCCAGCGCACCTACCAATAAAATCATGGCAATACTGAGAATCTGCTTTGGACGCACCACCGCCCATGAAAAAGCTGGCTGATAAATTTTCTTAAACCAGGTAAGCAAGCGATTATCATCGTGTGGAATGCGGTCACGTAATAACCACAAACACAATAACGGCACCAATGTTAGCGACAATATCAATGAGCCAATCAATGCTGAAGTCACGGAGAACGCCATGGGCGAGAAAATGCGGCCTTCGGCACGTTGCAGCGTGAAAATTGGAATATGTGCCGCAATAATCACAAGCATTGAGAATAAGGTGGGGCGGCCAACTTCGGTGACGGCTTTATATATAGTCTTTCTACGCTCATTAAAGTTACGCTGCGATTCGTCACTCATGCTGCCAAGCCGCAAAAATACGTTCTCTACTACAATCACTGCACCATCAACGATAATGCCGAAATCCATTGCACCTAGTGAGAGCAGGTTGGCGGGCAAGTGTAAAAAGGTCAGTCCTAGAAATGTGGATAATACTGCTAGAGGAATAATGCAGGCCACGATCAGCGCTGCACGTAAGTTGCCTAAAAATAATAGCAGCACGAATGTAACTAATAATGCCCCCTCAATCAGGTTGCCAAACACGGTGTGTAATGTTTTATCAATCAGCCATGATCTATCGTAATATGGCTTTAACTGAACCCCTAGTGGCAAGCCGTGATCATTAAGCTCGCTGATGGTTTGTTTAATGCCTTTCAGTAACTCTGAAGGGTTCTCTCCTTTGCGCATCAACACCAGACCATTGACTATATCGTCAGTATCATCTTGACCTACCAGGCCTTGCACCGGTGCGTTGGCCTCCCTAACGACTGCGACATCGCGAATCAGAATAGGTACGCCTTTTCCATTGTCGCCAACCACCACACGGTCAATATCTGCAGATGTTTTGAACGTGCCCAATGAGCGCACCAGGAATTGTTGGCGTCCCTGTGAAACAGCACCGCCGCCGGCATTCGCATTGGCACGGGATAATGCCGAGAATAATTGTGATAACGTGATTTTCGCATCGCGCATTTTGGCTAAATCTGGGTTAACCTCGTACTGCTTGAGCGCGCCACCCATAGAGACGACGTCGGCAACTCCAGGCACTTTTTTTAGTGCCTTTTCAACCACCCACTCTTCAATTTCTCTTAGCTGACGTGAGTTAAGGTGGTCACCTTTCACGCGGTAACGGTAAATTTCACCAATGGAAGTAGATAGTGGCGCAACGTCAGGCTCCACTCCCACAGGCAAATCAATGCCACGTAGCCGCTCAAACACCAGTTGGCGGGCCTCCTTGTCAGTTGGTTTGTCATTGAACGTAATCATCATGTATGACAGGCCAAATTGCGTGTGCGTAAACATACGCACCATATTAGGCATGCCTGACATGGCCACCTCAATTGGAATGGTGACTTGCTTTTCAACCTCTTCAGCAGCACGTCCTGAGTATTGCGCAACAATATTGACCTGCGTATCCGAGACATCAGGAAAAGCTTCGATGGGCAAGTTGATAAATGCAATCACACCACCCAGCACAAAAAGTACCAAGCCCAGTACTACAAACACCGGCTGCGTTAATGCAAACCGTACAATGCGGTTAATCATGAATGATGCCCCTGATTAACTGGCACTGGTGTTGGAGCGGCTATATTTTGAGCCGATGGAACTTTACTTTCTTCTACCAATTTTTCTAAAAAGAGGGCGCCATCTAAAACCACTTCATCGCCTTTATTAAAGGCATTTGAGACCGTTACCCATTCATCATTGCTAGCGATGGGCGCGATGACCTTACGGGTATAAACGCCTTCCGATGTTTTAACAAATACCATTTTGGTAGACTCTTTCAAGAACACGGCCTTCGTCGGAATGTCTAGCGTATCTTTGGCAACATTGCTTAATTGCGCAGTGACGTACATTTCGCCTTTTAGCCTCTGTGATAGGTTGCGTAGTTTTGCGCGTACTTTCAGCGTGTGGCTGACTGGATCTAATGCATCTTCAATGAAGTCGATTTGGGCGTTAAATGTTTCATTGGGCCAGGCGCCAGAGCGAAGTGAGACAGGCATGCCTTTATGTAGTGAGTTGATTGCTTGCTCCGGTGCGTCTATCCAGCACCATAGGTAGGTCGGGTCGCTTACGATGAATAATGGCGGGGTGGCTTGATCTGGCCTCCACTCCATCCCGGGATTTGTGTTGCGCGCGACCAGTACGCCAGCAATCGGACTTCTAATGGTGAAATTTTGGTCAACCGCATCTGTAGCGCCTAGTGATCTAAGTCTGACTTCAGCACGAACAGCTTCCGCTTTGCTGCGTAATAAATCAGTTTGTGACTGTTCAAAATCCTTGCCTGCAATAATGCCTGCCTCTGCCAAGTCTTTATTTCTAGAGTGATTTCGCTCCGCTTGCGCCAGGTCCGACTTCGCTCGCGCTACGTCAGCTTGCGCACTTCCCATATCTGGCGAGCTTAAATGAGCCAGGGCTTGATTCACCTTAACTGGCGTACCCACATGTACTAAAACATCTGCCAAACGCCCGGCTATTGGCGATGAAATTCGTGCGGTATGATCTTCATCCCAGGCAATACGTGCCGGCAGGCTTAATGCATTCTCTTGTGAAGAAATTACGGGTGCAGTAATCAAGCGCTGCTTTAAGCGCGAGTTTGCGGAAAAGTGAACTGCATCGCCTGAAATGATTGGTTCGTCGGTTGTCGGCTTCTCTGTTTCAGCATGTTTTTGGCAGGCACTCAATGCCGATAAAAGTGTAACCGCTATTAACGTACGCATTAAGCCGTGTCGTGCAGGTGTGTTAGAAATCATAAGTGTCACTTGGGGTCGTTGTTTAGTTAATATTATTGGCAGAGATTGATTGATTGCGGGCAAGAATAGCGCGCGCTAAGTTGGCCCGCGCGGTCAGTGTGTCTAGGCGTGTTTGACGTAGCATGCGTCTTGCATCAAGCAAATCCAGTAAATCCAAGGCGCCCTTTGAGTAACCCAACTCTATGCTACGGGCAACGTCTTCAGCGCGTGGTAGCAGTTCTTTTTGCAAAAGCTGCCAGTTTTCCTCCGCATTGCTTACCTCGGTATTCATGCGCTGCCATTCAATTTTTGCATTGGCTTCAACATGCGCTAATGCTTCCTTGGCGGCATCATAATTACTGGCGGCCAATGCAATTTCACCTTCATAACGATGATTGACTGTCAATGGAAAGCCAACTGTAAAACTGATCGTGTCGCCCGTACCGGTAGCATTGTTAGCACTTGTAGGCCAGTGGTCATATTGCACACCAGCAGTGATGTCAGACTTTAACTGCGCTTGTGCCATATCTACTTGCTGGCTCGCCGCCTCTACACGCAACCGTGCTGCCTTAACGTCGGCACGGTTAGCCTCTGCATAGCCATTGGAATCTAGTGGCGTAACATTCAATATTGACGGGTCAACCACCAGAGAATTTGATTCAGACTCCCACGCCAATAGCGTTGCTAGTGATAATTGAACAGATTTGGCATCAGACTGCGACTGTCGTAACTCGATTTGGGCACGGTTCGCATCTATCATCTGGCGCTGCGCATCGACGGGGGCCAAGTCGCCCTTTTCGGTGCGAATGGCGTTCGCATGTAGCGTTTCTTCATATAAAGAGACCATCTGTGATAACAAATTAATGCGCTCGTTAATTGACGCTAAATCCACCATGGTTCTTAATAAAATAACGCTTTGCTGACGTTCAACATCAAGTACCTCTTGCTTGGAGGCGGCTACCTGACTCCGTGCTGTCTTAAGCCTTAAATCATGTTTGTTTCCTCTTTCAATCAGTTGCTCGTAACGGATTGAGCTATCAATTGTTTTATCAAAGTACGAGCCAGCGCCAATGCCCAGCTTTGGGTTGATATTGCCAACACCAATAGTTAAATTTGGGTTCTGAATTTGACCGGCCATGGTGAGGTTGGCGTCATTTGCAATAATGAAGCGCCGGCTGTCGATAATGTCTGGGTTGCACTGTAGAAGACGATTCAGTGCTATCTCCTTGGTAAGCACTGCGGGGACGGGGGCACCTTCGCACGGGGCTGAGGCGTAGACAAAAGCCGAGCACATGACGAAGTACAAGCCAATTAGGCTGGCGGCCAAATTTTTAAGCGGCAATGCGTGTGTTTCACTAGTAGTCCTGGCCGTGGGGGTGTCGATGTGCATGGGCATATTATTTAGCTTTAAGGTGCTAGTGGTTTCGTTGTGCTATTCATTAAATTTAGCCGGATTCTACAGACGCAACCTTGCAAGAACATGTACAGAAGCTTGCAGCAAGCTTTCAGTGAATAACTTTCTATCAAGACTCGAAAACTACAACTAACAAGGCCGGAATCACTGAGTTATACTTAATCAAGATATTCAAATACGAGCTAGCTCATGCGCATATTATTAGTGGAAGATGATGTCCCTCTGGGCGAGGCGACTACTCGGGCTCTACGATCCCAACAGTGGGCTGTAGATTGGACGAGGTTTGGTGAATCTGTTACGAATATGGTAAGTCTGGCTTCCTACGACATTATCATTTTGGATGTGGGTTTACCTGGCGTGGATGGCTTCGAGATTTTGCGTAGTTTGCGTGCTCGAAGCGAATCTCTACCAATTTTAATGCTAACAGCCCGTGATGCCGTAGAAGATCGAGTGCATGGATTTGAACTCGGCGCCGATGACTATTTGGTAAAACCCTTTGCATTCAGAGAATTGGCAGCTCGCATTCAGGCGCTCACTCGGCGCTCCCATGCTCGCCAACATAACGAAATTTTGCTTGGCACCTTACGTATGGACTTAACGGCCAAGCGCGCCTACCTGAACGAAAAACCGCTCGAACTATTACCTCGAGAATGGGCTGTACTCGAGTACATTCTGAATAATGTAGGTAAGGTAGTAAGTAAGGAGCAGATTTTGGAAGCTATTTCAGGGTGGGACGAGGCTCCATCAAGTAGCGCAATCGAAGTCTACATTTCTCGCCTCCGTACAAAACTAACTCCTGCCGGGATTTCCATTAGGACTATTCGGGGTTTTGGTTATCTAGCGGAGGAGCCTGTGAATGAAATCCAGCCTTAAACAACAGTTGCTTATCTGGCTTCTGGTGCCAATGCTCGTCATTGCCCCTGTTGCGGCAACAATCCAGTATTGGCTGTCACTCACGCCCGCGAAGCTAGAGTTAGATCACCAACTCGGTGACTTTGCTATTGCAGCCTCAAGCTTTCTAAAAGTGAAAGGGGAAAGCATACACTTCAACATGAAGGCTGAAACGGAACATCTGCTGCGCACAGATCAAGTTGATACTGAATTTTTTATGGTTCTAGCACCTGATGGCAAGGTGATTGCGGGAGACCCTGCGCTTAACACGCCAGAAGGTGAAATTGCTGCGAGTGAATTACGTTATATTGATCGTGAAATTAACGGGCGTGTACTACGTATGGCAATCTATGGCGTAGCTTGTGGCCAAACTCCATGTCAAGTGCGGATTGCCGAAACGCTGAACAAACGAAACAGAGTACATACTCAAGCGCTTATTACAACCTTACTGTCAATTCTTGTCTTGGGCTTGACCTCAACGGTAGTGATGCTGGTAGCTGTAAAACATGGTTTAAAACCACTTCAGGATCTTCGCACTCAACTTGCTGTACGTACCTTTGATGACCTGCAGTCTTTAAACTTGCCGCATGCACCGTCTGAATTACAACCGCTGATTACCGCACTCAACCAACTGTTCAAACGACTGGGTGATGCAAGCGCAGTTCAGAGGGCTTTTCTCGCTGATGCAGCACACCAGTTACGTACTCCGCTGACCGTGCTTCAAACCGAATCCGAGCTGGCATTGCTAGAGCCGCATCCAAAATCTCTGCATCCCACTTTAGAGCGCCTGCATTACGCTGCAAACCGCGCTGCCAAATTAGCAAATCAATTGCTGGTGCTAGCACGCGCAGATTCTGATGGGCAAAATGTGGCAGAATTCAAGTACGTTAACCTCAAGGATATCGGTGCTGAAGCAGCAAATGAATGGTCCAGCCAGGCGATTATGGCTGGCGTCGATTTGGGATTTCAACTGGACGCAGCCCCTGTCTATGGGCACCCCATTTTGCTCCAAGAACTCTTGTCGAATCTAATCCATAATTCGATCGAGCATGCGGGAAAGGGTGCCAGAGTCACTGTAAAAACCTATGTTTTAGAGCAAACTTCCAACCTTGAAGTGGAGGACAATGGGCCGGGAATTGATGTACAAGAGCGGCAACAAGTGTTGCAACGCTTTTCTCGCGGTAGCCAGGCTAAAGGATTCGGTAGCGGGCTTGGCTTGGCGATTGTCAATGATATAGCACGCATTCACGGAGCAAAGGTCTTATTAACTGAGCCTGGCCACGGCAAGGGGTTACTGGTACGTATATCGTTCCGAATAGATATACCTTCACTAGACTGAATGTTTTTACATTCTCAAATGTGTAAAGTTAAGCTAACTTGAAATTTACAATTGGCATTGCATGACAGAGAAATATATGTATGGAAAAAGAGGGGCGGTGGCCATCAGTGGCATGTTAATGCTGACAGGCAGTTTAGGGGATGTT
>CAINBI010000052.1 GCA_903846555.1 uncultured Pseudomonadota bacterium | reverse complement strand
CATGAATGAGCTGCTGGATTAGGGGTTGCTGTGTTGGCTGATGCTTGGTTCATTGGCGCAGCTGCGGCATCTAGGTTATTGAGTGCTGGGTTATTCATCCCTACTGGGCTGCCACCATAGGCGCTGGCATTACCACCCAAGCTTTGGGTATAACTTAGCATGACTTGGTTGTCATTAAAGGTATTATCACGTCCTTGGATGGTCGCCACATCCAGTCCTAGTTGTGAGCCACCTTTAAAGCTTTTGCCTAGGCCTAAGGCATAACGATTCTGTGAAGCGGCTGCATTCGCAGAGGCGCGGAAGTTAAAGTCATGTTCTAAGCGCTGCACTAACTCAGCACTCCCCGTAGCACGAGTGCTGGATTCATTGCCAGTTAAATAGTCATAAGTAAGACGCTCTGCCCCTAAGCCCACCTTAATAGTCGTTTTAGATGTTGGGGTAAACACCAAACGACCTTGCACACCGCTCACACGACCCCCGGCAATACGCCTTGGGTCACTCCATAATTCATACAAAGACGTCGTGTCGGTAAAGTAGGTTTTATCGCGCAGAGTCACGCTGCCTGTATTGCTGAGATAAGCATTGACTTCAGCGGCATTGAGGAAGTTCTTCCCTAAGAAGTATTGGTAGCTGGCCGCGAGATTGTCCTGTCTGACTGAAGTCTTTTGATTCCCAGAGATGAAGTTAAAGTCCAGCTTTTGGCGGAGTTGCCCAAGGGAGAAGATAAAGCGTTGATTGCTGGTTAAGTCAAAGCCAGTATTCAGTAACCATTCGTTCTTGTCAGAACCCGCAGTCAGTAAGATACCTACTGCCATGTTTTTGGAAATTGGACTCGCAAGACTACCGCCTACGGCAACCCCATTTTGCTTAGTGTATTGTGGGTTAATGCTGATTAACTTGCCGTCGATATTGTCGTTATAATTAAACCCCGCCCCTTGGGCGTTGATGTTGGGCTGGGCTGTGGCGGTGTTGGCGGCTGGGATACCTAAGTCGGGCAGGCTTCCCTCATCAGCGGCTTGCAGTAGTGCGGATGTAAGAAGTGAGGCCAGCAACAAACAACCAACCATGAACGACGAACGTGGCGTTAGCATAGTTCAGTTCTGTCCTGTAACAGGCAGTTTTGCAATTTTCATGAATAAGTTCACTTTTTCACATTTTATTGTCAACGCGCAATATAGTACACCTATAAAAAACTATATAAAAGATAAACTTATTCAAAATACCAAGTTTAAGAACTTCCTTTGTAGGAGAAAATTTATTCAGCTTTCAGCGACTCTCTTGGCAATATGTGCTAAAGCTTCATCGACTTGATCGATTAGAATTAAACATAAATCACCTGCTTGCAATCTAGCTAATGCGGTATCAATCGCCAAAAATTCGCCAGTAATCTCGTCTATTTTTTTTGCACGTTTGGCGTTAAGCAAGCCATGCTGCAAAAGCTTCAACACTTCGCCATCCGCACGGCCACGTTGGCATTGGTCTTGATACAAAATAATCTCATCGAAAGCATCGCCTAAAATCTCAGACTGGCGACTAATATCAATGTCACGCCTATCGCCCGCACCGCTAATCACCACCAAACGTCTTTTGGCAGCAAGGCTGTCAACAGCAGCCACCAATGCCAGTATCGCATCTGGGTTATGGCCGTAATCGGCGATGATGCTGGCGCCACGATAGTCAAAAAAGTTGAATCTTCCTGGCGCAGTCTGCGCGTCACTGACAAATGTAGCGACACCTTTGCGTATCAGGTACCAGTCCACGTTTAACGCCCAAGCAGCAGCGATAGCAGCCATGACATTTTCTACCTGAAAGCCGATGGTGCCGTTGCGTGTGATTGGAATCTCAGCCAAATCAAGATGATGTTCATCTTGATGCTGCGCAGCCACAATATGGCCATTTTCGACATACACCACGCGACGACCTTGTGCTCTATGCGTTGCCATGATGGCATGATGACGATCAAGGGCAAAAAATGTCACCGAACCAGGACATGAACTTGCCATCGCTGCAGACATTGGATCAGCCGCATTAAGCACCGCAACCCCATCAGGCGAGACGTTTTGCACAACGACACGCTTTACCACAGCAAGATCTTCTACCGTCGTGATATAACTCAGACCTAAATGATCACCCATGCCAATATTGGTGACCACCGCCACATCACAACGATCAAACGCTAAACCTTCACGCAGTACACCGCCTCGCGCAGTTTCAAATACAGCTGCATCGACGTCTGGATGCATCAACACATTACGTGCGCTTTTTGGCCCGCTACAATCACCCGTGTCGATGCGCTTCCCTTCAATATAAACGCCGTCAGAATTGGTCATTCCGACCCTTAAACCCTGACCAGTCAGAATATGCGCGGTTAAACGCACCGTGGTGGTTTTACCATTGGTACCAGCAACTGTTACGACTGGGATGCGGCCATTGTCTCCCGCTACAAACATGGTAGACACAATCGCCTCGCCTACTGCACGACCCTTGCCAAACGACGGTTGCAAATGCATACGCAAACCTGGCGCGGCATTCACCTCTACCACGCCACCGCCTTGCTTCTCAAGTGAGCGCTGCACGCTATCGCACACCACATCAACGCCGCAAATATCCAAACCTATCATCAGCGCTGCGGCTACTGCACTTGCCGCCAGCTCTGGATGCACATCATCCGTCACATCGGTTGCTGTGCCACCAGTACTTAAATTGGCATTACTTCTTAAAACAACGCGCGTGCCCTTGCTTGGCACAGAATCAACCGTAAAATTTTGTGTGGCCAAGCTCGCCAAAGCAATCTCGTCTATGCGAATTTTGGTCAGCGAGGTGACGTGCCCTGCACCGCGACGTGGGTCTAAATTAACTTGGTCTACTAATTGGCGTATGTTTTGTACGCCATCACCAATCACCAATGGCGGCTCTCTTCTGGCTGCGGCTACCAACTTACGGCCAACCACTAAAAAGCGAAAATCACTGCCAGGAATAAATCGTTCGACTAATACTTCTGCACTAATTTCAGCGGCAGCGGCATATGCAATATTTAATTGCTCGCGGGTACTAATATTAACGGTAACGCCTTTTCCCTGATTGCCATCCTTAGGCTTCACCACTACAGCACCAGCAATTTCAGCCATAGCTAACCAAGCATCTTCAATATCAGTCACTTCTCGGCCTTCTGGCACAGGCACGCCTGCGGCATCAAGCAGTCTTTTGGTTAATTCTTTATCTTGTGCGATTGCTTCTGAAACTGCGCTGGTATTGTCGGTTTCGGCGGCTTGAATACGGCGCTGCTTACTACCCCAGCCGAACTGTACTAGACTGCCTGCAGTTAAGCGCCTAAATGGAATGCCTCGCGCCGTTGCAGCCTGAACAATAGCGCCTGTGCTAGGGCCTAAACGCACATCTTCATCTAAATCTTTTAGCTGGGCTAGCGCCGTAGTCAGGTCAAAAGGCGTATCTGCCAGCGCGGCCTGACATAGATGGATTGCCAATTCAAGCGCCTGTCTGCCGACCTCTTCCTCGGTATATTCAATCACCACTTGATACACACCAGGCTCTAACGTTGCCGTTGCTCGGCTAAAGGTAACTGGGCAACCAGACCGGGCTTGTAATGCCAACGCAGCCGCCTGCAATACATGCGCTAAAGAAATAGCTTCTACATGACCTGCTATTTGCAGTAAGCCAATTTCTGGAAATCGCGCGCGAAGGCGTGACTCAAAACCGCTGATATGAGCAATATCACATTCCACATTACTACAGCTTACAACGGCTTCAATAGCGGTATGCCGACTCCACAGATTTGGGCCGCGCAACGCACGTATACGTAAAACTTCCATCAAACAGTTTTCCTTGTTTTAACCAACATAATACTTACCATCACGCTATTCACATCAGTCACATCAGTCACATCAGTTAACATTTTTATGCTTAAGCTCAAAAGTTTCGATCCCTGCACTGATAAGCTCAAATGAAATTCCCAGCGCCCATGCGGCGCCCACAGCGGCCAGTAGCGCCATAACTTGACTGTCTTTTTGAGCATCGGCTTGAGCCGCTTGCAAAAAAGGTACAGCAGTCAATTTTGTGAGTAATTCTTGCTGGCCAGCAAAAGCTAGCACTACGCAACCATCATTAAGCAGCACAGCTCTGCCGCCTTTTTGCAGATGCGCTTCAACAACAGGCAATGTCGCATATTGTGCAAATAACATCACTTCACCATCACACAGCTCAGCCATTTTCTCCACTAAGGGATCAGCCGCATTCAGCACCGCAACGCCATCGCCCAGCACCACATCAACCTGAGTACGAAAAACGTTAAAGACCTGTTCTGGCGTTTCTAGGTAATAGTCGCCAAAGTGCTTTTCTGGCTCAATATTGGTGACCACACCTACCTGACAGCGGTCATAACCCAAGCCTTCGGCCAAAATAGTGGTGAGGCTATTTTCAATCACAGCCGTTTCAACGGTACGATTAATCAATAATTTTTGTGCAGCGACCCACGTCGCACAATCACGTTTTTCTACCTGCCGTTGATCTAAGTAAAGGCCATCACGACAAGCCAAGCCAACGTGTTTACCACTAATATGCACCAAACTTGCGACGATTTGCGCAACCAAGCTAGCCCCATGCGAACCCGTGATGCCAACAACAGGAATACGACCCGTTGCGCCTTCAATAAACAGGCTATCCACTATCGCCTTACCCACTGGGCGCGCGGCACCTTCAGCAGGTTTAAGGTGCATCAGCAAACCAGGGCCCGCATTCACTTCAACAATTGCGCCGCGTTGCTTATCTAAAGGCTGTGAAATATCTTCCGCCACCATATCAATGCCAGCAATATCTAATCCTACAATGCGCGCAGCTAAAGTTGCCATCGCAGCGACTTCAGGATGCACAAGATCGGTGACATCAAGCGCCACATTGCCATTACGCTGAATCATAACGTGAATACCTTGCGGCAAAATTAAATCTGCCGTGAAGCCTTGTCGGGTGATTTCAAAAACCACAGATGGATTTTGGTCGATGACAATCAAATCAAGCGGAAACTCTTCGGCCTCGCCACGCCTTGCATCGGTATTAATTTGCTGATCAATCAGCGCTCTGATTGATGCAAGTCCATCACCCACAACTGAAACAGATTCGCCTCTGGCCGCTGCGGCCAGCTTACCGCCAACAATCAACAAACGATGTTCATTACCGCGTACGAAACGCTCAACAATCACTTCGCTGCCTTCCTCATCAGCCAACTTAAACGCAGCTTCTACCTCATCTCGCGTCATCAGCTCTGTGGATACGCCACGCCCATGATTACCGTCACTGGGTTTTACCACCACTGGCAAACCAATATCTTCAGCCGCCTCCCAAGCATCAGTGGCATCTTCTACAATGCGACCCTCAGGCACAGGCACTCCGCATGATTGTAACAATTGTTTGGTGAGATCTTTATCTCTAGAAATGCCCTCAGCAATAGCACTGGTTTGGTCTGTTTCAGCCGTCCAAATACGATGTTGACATGCGCCATAACCTAGCTGCACTAAATTACCGTCCGTCAGGCGAATTGATGGAATGTTGCGTTCATTGGCTGCTTCTACAATACAAGCGGTGCTAGGGCCTAAGCAAAGTGAATCAACCATGTCACGCAATTGGGTCAGTGTGGTGGGTAAATCAAAAGGTTTATCTTCAATCGCCGCCATGACTAAATCTCGCGCGGCATGTATGGCCGCACGGCTAACTTGCTCGTTGCGCGAACGCACGGCAACCTTATAAACGCCGCGCACACCTGTGCTACGGGCTTTGCCGAAACCGCCTTGCATACCCGCCAAAGTTTGCAACTCTAGCGTAACGTGCTCCAAAATGTGGCCGGGCCAAGTGCCTTCGCGCACGCGCTGCAAAAATCCACCACGCTCGCCTATGCCGCAGCGATGCTCAACCAATGATGGCAGCCAAGCGGTGAGGCGCTCATAAAAGCCAGGGATAGTATTTGAAGGCGAATCTTCCAACAGGCCGATGTCTAGCCATGCTTCTAGCACTGGACGATATGTCCATATATTGGGTCCGCGCAGAGGTAGTATTTTGATGAACTTCATCAATTTGTCCAGATGAATTAAACGGATAAAAGCGCGCAACTATGCGCCGAAAAGCTGACAACAAGCTGACAGCAAGCTATTTATAACTATTTATGAGGCGCCTTGATTGTAGTACACTCAGTCGCTGTGAACAACAAAATCCTCCCTACTATTGCAACAAACAAAACCTTACCATCGACTTGGCAGGAGGCTGTGCAATTACGACTAACAGCTGACGAAGAAGTTAGCGCGTGGCTGGAAATTAACCTTGATGCTAATCTGCATTTTAAAAAATGCTTATTACTTATCACAAATCAACGTTTGCTTAGTGTTTCTAACACATCAGATAATTGTGAAACGTACCCGTTCCGCGCCGGCTTAACTCTCAAACATCACGATAATGCTGGTGTCGCTAATGTCGAGCTATTTGATGGTGAAATGCAACTGGCACACTGGTTTTATACGCTTGCACACGATTTTTCTGCCACGCGCTTTATTAAACAATTTGAGTTGCAACTCACTAGCTTTTTGACTGGCCAGCCGATTAGTGCTGAAACTGCTGAAGTTTGCCCAAATTGCCAATATCCACTTGAGGCTGACCAAGACGAATGTCCGCAATGCAGCAGCACGATTGATGCGCCGCCCTCAACTTGGACGCTGTTTAGGTTATGGCGCTTTGCCAAACCTTATAAATGGCAGCTACTCTCAGGTTTTTTACTCATGCTGGCTTCCACCGCTGCCACGCTGGTGCCGCCTTATTTGACCATTCCGCTGATGGACAAGGTGTTGATTCCATACCAAAACGGCGCTCCGATTGATGTTAGCATGGTCGCAATGCTGCTAAGCGGCTTGTTAGGTTCGGCGCTATTGGCTTGGAGCCTAGGCTGGGCGCGTACTTACATTCTGGCACTAGTCAGCGAGCGCATAGGTGCTGATTTACGCACCGTCACTTACGAGCATTTACTTAAACTTTCACTGGAATATTTTGGCGGCAAACGCACTGGCGATTTAATGTCGCGTATCGGCTCAGAATCTGACCGCATCTGCGTATTCTTGTCGCTGCATCTGCTCGATTTTGCAACCGATGTACTGATGATTATCATGACCTCGGCAATTCTAATTTCCATCAACCCAAAACTGGCAGTCATTACCTTACTACCGCTACCTTTCATCGCTTGGATGATTCATGTTGTGCGCGACAAACTACGCACCGGCTTTGAAAAAATAGACCGCGTCTGGTCAGAAGTCAGCAACGTGTTAGCCGACACTATTCCTGGTATTCGTGTGGTGAAAGCATTTGCGCAGGAAGCGCGTGAAGCCAAACGATTCCGTGAGGCTAATCAGCATAATTTAGTTGTAAATGACCGCATTAACAAGATCTGGTCGCTATTTTCTCCTAGCGTTACGCTGCTGACTGAAATCGGTCTACTTTTAGTTTGGGCATTTGGCATCTGGCAAGTCTCACGTAACGAAATCAGCGTGGGCATACTCACCGCTTTTCTGGCCTATATCAGCCGATTTTACACGCGGCTTGATTCTATGAGCCGCATCGTTTCTGTTACGCAAAAAGCCGCCTCAGGCGCTAAACGCATCTTCGATATTCTCGATCATGTTTCCAGCGTGCCTGAACCAAGCAATCCAGTACACCTTGATAAAGTGATTGGACAGATTGAAATCAAATCCGCTGGCTTCCGTTACGGCAACCGTGCCGTGATTAAAGACCTCAATTTAGTGATACAACCAGGCGAAATGATTGGGCTGGTGGGTCACAGCGGCTCTGGAAAAAGCACACTGGTCAATTTAATGTGCCGCTTTTATGATGTGGCCACAGGTTCTATTAACTTGGATGGCGTTAATATTCGCTCGCTGCCTATTGCAGAATATCGGCGCAACATTGGGCTAGTGCTACAAGAACCGTTTCTATTTTTTGGTAGCATTGCCGAAAATATCGCCTATGGCAAGCCTGAAGCAACTCGTGCAGAAATCGTTGCTGCTGCCCGCGCTGCTCATGCCCACGAGTTTATTTTGCGCTTAGCGCATGGTTATGACTCGCTAGTCGGCGAGCGTGGCCAGGGCTTATCTGGCGGTGAACGCCAGCGCATCTCAATTGCCCGCGCTTTACTCATAGATCCACGTATTTTGATATTAGATGAAGCAACCGCTTCGGTTGATACAGAAACCGAAAAAGAGATACAAAAAGCCTTAGATAACTTAGTACATGGCCGCACGACCATCGCTATCGCGCATCGTTTATCGACCCTACATAAAGCCAATCGCTTGGTGGTGCTAGATCGTGGCGAAATAGTTGAAGTCGGTAACCATGACCAACTCATGGCACGCGAAGGCGCTTATTACCGCCTTTACCAAGCACAGGCACGCAACGTGGATACTGATTTGGATGACGTGGGCAACCATGATGTACTAGCTAACAGTGAAATCACCAACAAAGAAGTAAGCGCATAACGATGGAACAATTCACTTTGATTGCTGATTTTAGCCTAAGTAGAAACGCCGCTGGTCGCTTGGTACTCACCACTAGCTCTGGCACGAAGCATGATGGCGTTTTTCCTGTGCGTGCTTTTCCAATTTCCGCACCCAACGAAGGCTTATCGTTAATCGGTGACAACGGTCACGAACTGGCATGGGTCACAAGCTTAGAAGCATTGCCAAGCCAAACACGCAGCCTAATTGAAGACGAATTAGCGCGGCGCGAATTCATGCCAGAAATCCGTAGCATCAGCCAAGTATCCAGCTTTGCCACACCGAGCATCTGGCAAGTTGAAACAGATAGAGGCGACACCGAACTCGTACTCAAAGCAGAAGACCATATCCGCAAGCTAACACATACTAGCCTGCTGATTACCGATGGTCACGGTGTTAACTTTTTGATTCGCGACATAGACCAACTAGACAGCCACAGCCGAAAATTACTCGACAGATTTTTGTAAGCATATCGCCCTCATTAAATATGTTTTAATGAAAGCGCATGCGCACTGTTTTTCTCTTGATTTAACACACCTGACCGCTTAACATTTCCGCGCCCATCGCTTCCGTCAGGTCCGCCAGCCTATTGGCAAGCTCACCAGTCACTCTTCGCCATGCTTAAAATGGCGGCTTTTAATATTTTCGTTAAAAATGGCACCCATAATGCTTACATCTCATCAGGCTCTCTAAACTCAAAAGCCTCACGCAACCTAGCGTTAATCGAATCCATATCCTCATCTGAGGGTTGGCCTTGCGGACTTGCTGGTTTTGCAAGCGCAGCGCCAGTCTGAACAGGTGCAGCACCACTGGTAAACCACTTTTCAAACGGTGCAGATTCCACGCCTTGCGGCACGTACCACTGCTTTAATTCTGCATTCCATCGCGCACCCAGGGCTTTGGCTTGGTCTTTTTCATTAAAAGGTACTTTGAGGCTAATGTTGGCTGTAGTCATGCTAATCCTGTGATGTACTGCTGAAGCTTGATTGTTATATTCTGAATGCGCTATTTTAATTGTATAACTCGTTTTCGTTTACATTTCTTTAAGGAAGCGCAGATTTATTCAACCGTTCGCCCTGAGCCTTGTCGAAGGGTGTATTTAACATGATAATTTTTAAGGGAAAATTCAAGCATGGTTAGACAGGGCTCTCCTGAGCGTAGTCGAAGGGCTCACCACAAACCGATTTAGTCCGCGCCTTCCCAGTGTGGCCTCTAATCAAAATACTTGACAACCTTACGCATCAGAAAATAAATAAGCACCCCTATTAGCAAGCCTAAACCACTCGCCAACAAGTCACGCACATCAGCAATGTGGCTAGTAGTGAAGTTTTTTTGCACCACCTCGATACTCACCGCAAAAACCATCAGGCCAATATAAACCACTTTCGTTTTTTTAGGATTAGCGAGGCTACCTATCAAGGAAAGCATAGCAAACGCCAAGGCATGCTGCGCTTTATCCCCGAAATTTAAAATGTCAGGAACAGCCGCGCTTGGGACTATGCTCATCACCGCAACAGCGGCAATGCAACAGCCAAATAAAAACGGCATATAACGCAGAATAAGTAAGATTAGTTTTTTCATGCTTTGATCAATGTTAAAGCCAAAAGTGTTATTGATGCGGCGCAACGACGCACGGCGGACAGACTGACTACCTATCCGATTTTTTATGCCACAAAATGGCAGCGCCAAATACGAGGTAGTTAAAAACAGCAATGGCTAAATAACAAAAGGCCGCTTCTGAAACAAAATCGCCCAGTGGCTGATTTTTGACAAGAACATAGCCCGACCCAATAAGCAAAAATAATGTTGCAGCAATTGTTAGTGTGTTTGCAAGTTTCTTTAACGTTGTTTTCATAAAACCCTAGTTGAATGCCAAAATAAAATCATTCTGCACAGCCTTTGCTCGCGGCACTTTTTTTATGACAGCCTAGAAAATAAGAAAGGCTCACACAAGTGTGAGCCTTTCTGGATATTGGTAGGGCGTGCGGGCATCTAACTTTCGTCTTAGACCCAATGTAATCAACACCTTACCAACCTCTAGTCCATCTAATACCCCGTACTATACCCCTACTTTATGAGATCAATCAAACTCTTCTTATCAAATAAGGCATCAGAAAGCTTTAAATATATACCAAAAAAATCACGCTATCGGTAAAAGTTAACAGCTCAATGTATTTAGCTGACTTCAAGAAACCTACTCTAAATGGAGGGTTAGCACTAACCAATCCTCCAACGAGATTGAAGTTTTTTAGTATTAGATCTGATGTGATCATTTAATCTTTCAAGCAATCTCGGTTCACTTTTTTCATTGGCTACTTTTGATAAATTATCTGCAACCTTATCAAGATTTTTAAGAATTTTTTCAGCAAGTTTAGCGCCATGATTGATTACGTAATTTGGCTTGAAGCCTAATTCATTAGACATTCTCACAATAGCTTCTAAATCTATCTTTGCTGGTAAATTTTCACCACCGATTTTTAAAGCGAACTGTGGAGACAAGCCAGGATAGAGGGTTGTCGACAACAAATCATAAAAAGGCGTCAACCTTACGCCCTCATTTGGCAGGAAACATATTGAAAGGTTTTTTGCGTGGCTATCGTTATTACCCACAAAAAGATTGAAGAATACCCATTTAATTAATCTAACCAAATCATTTGGAGGAACCCCATTTTCTTGCAATAGAATACGGCATCTTTGTAAAGAAGGGCCACTGTCAGCTTCATACTTAATGTGTGATGGCTTACCATCTAATTGGCATAAATCTAATTGATGAAGACGAATAAGGTTGTTTTGTTTATCGCTAATTCGGTCATATCTTTTGATTAAACAGGCCTTTACTATTGGTTGGTACTGAGCTTCAGCGACATCCATTTTCAATGCGCTGGCAAGCTGCATGACAAATGTCTCATTTAATGCTGAACACCAAATTTTGTTTCCCAAGGTCCCAATGTTTGGTTTTAGTATATGTGACGTTGGCGCCATATCATTTGCAGGAATTGCAGGCGACCCATCCGGCAAAACTAGAATACTACTTTTACTCTGTGCTCCAGCCAAAGAAAGACGACGCTCAATTCCACGTGCTGGATTCTGAATCTCGCTACCTACCCCTTCAATAGACTTTCTAATTTCATCCCATGTTGTAACTTTGTAATCTGGAGCCTTTAATGATTCCCCTGAGCGCACCAAAACTAAAGCGCCAGCGGTATCGCCACCAATCACACCCAGTAAACCAAACGTTGTAGTGACTTGATACCTTATCTTCAGCAAATCTCTTATTGCTGCTTCAGGAATCAAGTTCTCAAAATAGGCCTCCACTGTATCGCCGGAGTGGGATACTCTATCTAAACCTAAGCTGGGCGTAATGGGTCTACTATTTTTAGACTTTAGCCAACTATCGGTGTAATCGAACCTTAACGGGCGCTCATCAAAAAGTGTGCCGACAAATTCGTTATCTCTGTACACATCAAGCGATCTATTTTCGGACATAGATTAATTACCTTTTCGCTGTATAACCACCTCGAGACCAAGCAAGTCTAGAATTTTTAGGACTAGATGCAACTGAACTGTTGGCTTGCCTTTTTCTAGCTCCCCAATGAATCTATTTCCCGTATTTGCGAGCCCGGCTATATCTAATTGTGTCATATTTTTTTCTTGGCGATATTCACGCAATAACGCACCTAATGCTTCAGGTGTTTTTATTTTTGCACTGGCAGGGAAGTCTGCTGCTATTTCATTTTTTTTTGCCATCATTTACCCTTAGATTTGGAATCCTTATAGTTAATTTTGAAAAAATCAATAAAAAAATCGGTTATGTTTTTTTAATTGAAAATTTCTGCAAGCAAGCCAATCGCGACACACTACGCCATCACACACCACCACACTTGACACGCTACGCTACTATGTGATAGGAAAGACAAGACGACAAATGTCGCCTTGTCCACAATGTTGCGGTTTTCCAGCACTCGCTTTCATGCGCACTTCCTTGTTCAAGGGAGTTTCAAAAGCGTATGTGCCTGTGAGAAGACTAGCAGTGTTCTTACAGCGTTTTAATCCGTTTTTGATATGGTACTAAATATCATTCATTCGATATTGGTCTTATTTAAGACCCGCATCGAATTTTTATTACCGTACGGTAATACTTTATACGTAAATCAATTAAATGTCATCATAAATTACCTATCGGTAAGATTAAGTTAGGATGGCATGTAAAACTAATAAAAAATTACCTATCGGTAACATTAAGTGCGCGTGACGTATAAATGCTATCTAAATTACCTATCGGTAACTATAAGCGCAAGGATATCTAGATTTCACCTGAAACCAATCTTACTACGGGATATTTCTTAAGTCATTGATTTATATAAATGATTCTTTCTCAGTAAGATTTGGCTTTTTCGTGCTAAATTTACCCTCCCAAAAAAACCGCGCCAAAAACCACCCCAGCCTTCCCGACATTTGTCGGCTTGGCTATCAATGCCATAAACGCGTATAACGCATTATAATCGTCACACCATCATGCCCTATAAAAAATGGTTAAAACGCTGTAAAGGCGCTGCTAGTCATCTCACAGGCACGTACGCACATGGGAATGAGTGGTGGGCAATCGGACATTTTGTCCGATTGCCTGTTTGTTATTCCTATCACATAGTGGCATAGTATGTCAAGTCATTTAAAACTATTTAAATGTTAACTAAGAGTGAATTCTTCATCTCTAAATTCCGCGCGTAATAATCGTTCTGCTGAACAATGATCAAAGCTGAAAATTAGATGGAGTTCCGTACCCCCAAACCAAAAAGGTCATACCCCCAGTTTTACCCCAGTTAGGGTAGATCTAGGTAGATTTTGGAGGAGTTTGGTAGAGACATGTACAGATGAATTACTCTATAAATCAATGAGTTAACACATCTGCACATGTGAATTTGGTAGGGCGTGCGAGGATCGAACTCGCGACAAATGGATTAAGAGTCCACTGCTCTACCAGCTGAGCTAACACCCCAATTTTGTAATACTTTAAAACTAGCGGGCGATTGTAACAAAAATATGAGATTTAGGCGATCAATCGATGGCTATGCCTTGTCGCCTCACGGGATGCAGATTATTGGGCAACTTAAATACGTTCAGCAGACTTATTATGAAACATCAAGCAGTGTTCGTTAGAGGCGGCCAACACTTCCTTGCATGGGCGCTGTTTACTCTTAAAATTGAGGGCTCGGCAACCATAGGGAAAGTTGGGTTCATAGGTGATGAAATAATGGCTGCATTTTAAGCAATCTGGCGTTTCGGGCTTAATCATTTTTCCGCTAGAAACCAGCTTATTCTTTAGCCTCGGCGCGGTTTATTTCGCGTAGCATAAAGCGTACAGCCCTTCTACTTTATCGCGCGCCCACGGGGTTTTGCGTAAAAATTTCAGGCTTGATGCAATGCTGGGATCATGGCTAAAGCAGCGCACGGGAATGCGTTCAGCCAATTCTGCCCAGCCAAAATGCGCCTCCAGTTGCGTAACAATAGCCTCTAGCGTAATGCCATGCAGTGGATTGTTGTGTTGCTTCTGCGGCGCTAGTGATTTCATGTGTAAATTTTCTGGTGTTAAATGTCGTTATTGATGCAATGGGCTTTTGTTGCCTCGTTATAAATTTTATCGACCATATTGTCATCTATAGAGGGCGAATTAAATCTGCTTTTGAACGCGCTGCATTTCGCATTATCCATAATTAGCTCAGAGACTAGCTTCGCTTTCTCATTAGCTGTTATTTGAGGTGTGTATTTGGAACAGCTGCTGAAAAGCAGCACTAGCAAGAGGTAGGTGATTGATATTAGCATGGGGTTTGATGGGATCCGTATTCCGTGAGTGATGTCAATTACAAGCCTCTTCCAATATGAAATGAGTCTGAAAGTGTTATGTATTTCCACCAAGAAATGCGTCTGAATTGAATAGATAAGTTCTAAATCGGTCATGATGCGAGGCATGGTGATCAATATGGAAGAAGCGAAGTTGCAGACCT
>CAINBI010000051.1 GCA_903846555.1 uncultured Pseudomonadota bacterium | reverse complement strand
ATGGACCTTTTAAACATCTTGAGGGCGTTTGGCGCTTTACAGAGCTTAATGAAGAGGCCTGTAAAGTGGAGTTTATGCTGAATTATGAATTTACAAATGTCATTATAGAAAAAATCATCGCGCCAGTTTTTAGCCATATTGACAATACTTTTGTAGATGGCTTTGTTGCGCGTGCTGATGTGGTTTTTCCTTTAAAATAAAGTTTAAATCAAGTACGAAATATATGAGGAATTTAAATGTCAGCCACTGAAATTATTGTAGAAATAGCTTATGCATTGCCGAATGAGCAGTTAATTGTGCCGATTAAGGCAAGCGAAGGGATTACGGCTGAGGAGGCCATTAAAGCCTCTGGGATATTGCATAAATTTCCTGAAATTGATTTAGCCGTGAATAAAATTGGTGTTTTTGGCAAACTATCAAAATTGGATGTGCCTTTACGACATTTAGATCGTGTCGAAATTTATAGGCCATTGATTGCAGATCCCAAAGAAGTGCGCAAGCAGCGAGCTGCTGATGGGAAAATTATGAAAAAAGGCGGCGGCGATTTGGCGTAGGGGGCTGCCTTTAAATAACTATTCAAGCAGAAGAGCCGCGTATTTGCTTCCACGATTAAGTCAAAATAGGCATAAAGTAAGCTAAAACTGGATAACTGACGTGCCATGCCTAGTGCTGGTTTTTAATTGCCTAAACATTCTGCGATTAGTGGTTACCTAGTCATACCAATTACTTAGCGCTTATACCCCCGCGCTGCGCACAACGTTATCCACAAAAATTGTGGAACCAGTGATGAGTCATGCGGTTTATTCATGCCTAATTAAACCCAGCTAATAGCTTGGCTAGCTTAACTGGGTCGCCACTTTGCGCAATTTCTATTATTGATGGGTCATTTTTATGCAATTCTGCATCGCCATCTATTTGATCTGCAACCCAGCCAGCACCTATAGAAATTAATGTTGCGGTAATCATCACTACCATTGTGCGTGAACGTGACTTTTTTAGATCATTAGTGTCAAAAAATCGGTTCAAAGCATAGGCTGCTATGAAGAATGCAATTGTGGATATGAAAAAGTTAAGCATACTTAAATAATGCCTTGAGTAATATATTGAGGTTAGCTGAATGTGCGATTAACAAATGTAAGGATTGTTAATTGATTTGTATTGATTAAGCACTGATGATTTTATTGGTCTCCCCGACAGGACTTGAACCTGTAACTGACCCTTAGGAGGGGTCTGTGATATCCGTTTCACTACGAAGAGAAAAAAATGCAATTTTACCCGAATTCATAATTAATAGTTCGATTGCTATTAAAAGATAATAGTGACAGGCCATTACATCACTGTGATTGGCTAGTAATTTAAACGCCACTTTAAGTTAAAATGCAGCCTGGTACTGAAATTTATGGGCAATGCAGTGTAGCAACGAAAGTAAATTAATAGAGGTTATCCTTTTTATTATTGATAAGGTTGGTTTGTAAATTATGTCATTTAAACATATTGTTTCTCGGGATAACCCTGTATTTAAACAACTTAAAAAGCTAGCAGATAAAGCACGCGAGCGACGCAGCGAGGGTAAAACGTTGTTAGACGGCGTACATTTAATTGAAGCTTACATGGCGGCTTTCGGCGAGCCTGTTATGGTGATTATCCCTGAAGGGCAAAGTAGCGTAGAGGCTACGGGGTTGATTCAAGCTTTAGAGCATGTTTCTACCATTATGTTGCCGACATTGATGTTTGCAGAGTTGGCGCCAGTCGCCAATGCTACTGGTATTCTTGCATTGGTTACAATTCCACAATTAAATATACCAGAGCAGCCAACTTTTGCGCTAATGCTTGAGGATATTCAAGATCCTGGCAATTTAGGCAGCATTATACGAACTGCAGCAGCAGCGCGGGTTGAGGTGATTTATCTGAGCATGAGTTGTACCGATGCTTGGTCACCTAAAGCATTGCGTGGTGGACAAGGCGCGCAGTTTGTGTTGCCGATTGTTGAGCGTGCTGATTTGGTTGCAGAACTGCAGAACTTTAGCGGCAACAGCTATGCTACTACCATGCAGGGTGAATCATTGTACTTACAAGATTTAACGCAGGCTACGGCGTTTGTGATTGGTAATGAGGGCGCAGGACTAAGCCATAAAACTATTGTGGCGGCGACTAAACGTATTAACATTCCGATGGCAGAAAGTCGATTGCGTTCAGTTGAGTCGCTTAACGTAGGCGCAGCAACAGCAATTTGTTTATTTGAACGGTATCGCCAGATTTCAGAAAAATAATTTTTGAGGTTTTTTGTGTTGTGGCACATCTCAGGAATCAAAAGTAGAGGGGATTTTTAGGTATTAAAATGCAATGGTTGGAGTGGTGATACCGTTAGCGGCTTTGCTAAATATCACCACTATAGTGCAGAGGTTTATAGATGTCTGATGTAGACTCTAAGGAAGCTTTAGTCGATTACGCCTGCTGCGGTAATATTCATGCCGCCATCTACGTAAGTAATTTCACCCGTAATACCCGATGCTAAATCACTGCATAAAAATGCAGCAGCGTTGCCTACCTCTTCAATCGTTACATTGCGGCGTAAAGCTGCATGTTTTTCGTTAAAGTTAATCATTTTGTCGAAGTCAGCAATACCTGAAGCCGCCAGTGTTTTAATCGGGCCAGCTGAGACCGCGTTTACGCGAATGCCTTTTGGACCGAGGCTTTGTGCCATATAGCGCACGTTGGCTTCAAGGCTGGCTTTGGCTAAACCCATCACGTTGTAGTTAGGCATGGTGCGTTCTGCGCCTAAGTAGCTCAATGTAAGTAGGCTACCGTTTCTGCCTAGCATCATCGGTAGGGCGGCTTTGGCTAACGCGGCAAAGCTGTACGAGCTAATGTCATGCGCGATACGGAAATTTTCACGCGTCACTAACTCTAGGTAGTCACCAGCGAGCGCGTCTTTAGGCACAAAGGCGACTGAATGGACGATAGAATCAATACCATCCCAGTGTTTAGCGATGTCTACAAATAGCGCGTCAATCAGGCTATCTTCTGCAACATCACAATGAAATACTAATGTCGAATCAAAATCCGCAGCTAATTTAGCAACACGGTCTTTATGTTTTTCAACTTGGTAGGTGAAAGCGAGTTCTGCGCCTTCACGTTTCATTGCGGCAGCAATACCGTATGCGATTGAACGATTGCTTAATAAACCAGCGATTAATATTTTTTTACCTGCTAAAAATCCCATGACATTATTCCTATCTATCTTTTAATCTTGAATAAAAGTTCTAAAACTACGTACTAATGTTGACTACTTCTTGGGTTATACGCATCGCGCAAACCGTCTCCCAGCAGATTATACCCTAACACGGTAATCAGTATGGCTAACCCTGGGAAGAGGGATAACCACCATGCGAATTGAATATATTCTTTGCCATCAGTCAGAATGTTGCCCCACGAAGCTTGCGGTGCTTGCACACCTAAGCCCAAAAAACTCAAGCCAGACTCCACCAGTACCGCGCTGGCAATGCCGAGTATTGAGCTAACAATAATAGGCGTTAAACTATTGGGTAATAAATGTCTGAAAATGAGCCGCGTATCTTTTGCGCCCAATGCTTGAGCGGCTAACACAAACTCTCTATTACGTAAGCTGAGAAACTCTGCGCGTACCAGTCTTGTTACGCCCATCCATGACGTTAAACCAATCACAATCATAATATTCCAGATGGAGGGCGTTAAAAATGCAATGACCGCCAAAATCAAGAAGAATGTTGGTATTGAAAGCATTACATCGACAATACGCATGATGGCAGTGTCTACCCAGCCTCGATAGAACCCAGCAATGGCGCCTAGCACGATGCCGATGGCTGTGGCGATACCAACCGCCACAAAGCCTACCATTAGCGATATGCGAGAACCGTATAGCATTCGGGTAAAGACATCGCGGCCTAAGCCATCAGTGCCCATTAAGTGAGCGGTGCTAGGTGAAAGTAAAATAGCTTTTACGTTGATTGCCTCTGGGTCATAAGGTGCAATCAATGGTGCGATTAAAGCCAGCAGCAATATGCCCGCTATGATAATGAAGCCAATTAAAGCTAGCGGGTTATGTAATACTTTTTTCATTGCATTACTCCGCGTCTTACGCGTGGGTCAGCCCAAGCATAAGCAACATCTGCCAATAAATTGCCGATTAAAGTCAGTACTGCACCTATGGTCAAAATACCCATGATGACTGGAAAATCTCTCATTAAGACTGCGTCGTAAAATAATTTACCCATTCCCGGAATCGCAAAAATACTCTCGGCGATGACAGAGCCACCTATCAAACCTGGAATGCTTAGGCCAAAAATTGTAATTAGCGGGAGTAGGGCGTTGCGCAAGGCATGGCCATAAATCACGCGGTTTTCTTTTAAACCTTTTGAACGTGCCGTGGTGATGTAATCTTGATGCAGCACTTCTAACATGCCATTACGTACAAATAATGAGATGCCAGCGAGGCCAGTAAGCCCAGAAATAAACACTGGTAAGACTAAGTGTTTAAGCGTATCGATTGTTCGAGAAAGCCAAGTCATGTTTTCATGCCCCATACTTTCTAGCCCTGAGATTGGTAGCCAAGCATGCTGTACGCCAGTCCAGTACATCAGCATGAGCGCAAGCCAGAAGCCTGGAATAGCAAAGCCGATAAACACAAATAAGGTAATGGCGCGATCTGCCAATTGATTTTGCTTGAGCGCAGAAATCACACCTAGCGGTAGCGCAACACCTATGATCAATATTAGGCTCAATACATTGATGAGTAGGGTGATTGGTAATGCTTCTTGAATCATGCCCAAAGTAATGTTGCCGTCTTTATCTTTGGTTTGCCAAAATACCGGGCGCTGGTGTGAGGCAAATGATGTGCCAAAGTCTAGGGTAGCCATACGTTTTACCCATAAACCGTACTGCACAATCACCGGTTTATCTAAGCTGTAAAGTTCGCGTAATTTTTGTCTTGATTCTTCGCTGGCTTTTGGATTAAAGCTAGCTTCGCTTGTTGTAATGTCGCCAGGGGCTAAATGCATAATAAAAAAAGAAATCAGGCTGATGCCGAACAGTAGCGGAATCATCCAAAAAAAACGTTTTATTAAGTATTTAAGCATCTCGTTGTTTGCGTTTATAAAAATAACTCATGGCTTAATGTTCGCTCATTTCTGTGCGTGCATAAGCGCTGGGGATATTCCACTCGTAAGTATTATGCCCAATACCAGCAGGCGGAGCAGGGTTGCTAATGCCTCTTACGCGCTTGTGAATCGCCGATAATCCGTAGCCTGCGGACAAAAAGACGATCGGGCTGTCTTCTAATAGTATTTTAGAAAACTCATGGTAAATTTTCATGCGTTTTTCGGGGTCAAGTTCCAGTCTACCAGCTTCAAGTAGCTTATCCACACGAGGATTATTGTAGCTAATAAAGTTAAATTGACCAGCTGCTTGCTGGCTAGAATGCCAAATGCTGTACTGATCTGGGTCTAGCGATAAACTCCAGCCCAATACAACCACATCAAATTCTTTAGGTTTGATAAATCGGCCTAAAAAGCTTGCCCATTCCAATACGCGAATATTGGCCTTAATGCCTACGTCTTTAAGGCGGCGCTGTATCAAAACACCAGTCATTTCGCGTTCTTTATTTTGATTGGTGAGAATTTCGAAATTCAGCGGTTTACCGTCTTTATCTACAATGCCATCACCGTCGTGATCTTCATAACCAGCTTCTTTTAACAAGGTTTTCGCTTTAGCTGGGTCGTAGGGATAAGGCTTGAGTGCTGGGTTGCTCCAGCGCGTGCCAGGTTTGTAAGGTGATGCAACAGGTTCCCCAAGTCCTAATAGCACACCATCAATGATTTCTTGTTTATTGATGGCATAGTTAATCGCCTGCCTGACACGAATGTCATCAAACGGTTTACGTTTAAGGTTAAAGCCTAAATAGGTGTAGCTATTGCCCAGCTCTTTATAGAGCGCAATATTTTTATTGAGATCAGGTCTGGCGGGGAAAATCCTAGCATATTGAATGGGGTTGAGGCCCATAGAATCGATATTATCAGCACTCAGTTCTAAAAACTGCGCAGCTTTATCGGGGATGATGCGCGACAGTAAATTGTTGATTTTAGCTTGTCCCTGTGTGGCATTCACGTTACGCGTGAGTTTTAAATGCTGGCCATTTTTCCAGCTATCTAATTTGTAATAATGGCTACCTACAGGATGGCGCGCGAATGCTGTGGTATTAATGTCTTGGTCTTTTAATAAATGCTTAGGCAATATGTGCAAGCCAGCCCATGTATCTAACGCTGGCGCATACGGTGCAGCATAGGTCACGCGAAAAGTATTGGCATCTGGTGTTTCCGCTTTTATGACCAACTTGAAGTCTGAGCCATAGGGAGTCCGGGTTTTTTCATCGGTGACTTTTTGCCAAGTAAATAGCACATCATCAGTGGTTAAGGCTTGATTGTCAGCCCATTTAAGATTGGGTTTTAGATGGAAAGTGATAGTCTTTTGATTGTTGGATATTTCCCAAGATTGCGCTAACTCGCCTGTTAAATCCAAGTTTTTATCGTATTTAAGTAGGCTGTTGAATATGTTGCCAGCAATCGCGGACGCTGCGGATTCGCCCGCAATCATTGCAATTAAACCGCTTGGTTCGCCTGTCATTGCATCGATTAGTGTGCCGCCATTACTCGCGGGGTAAGTTTTGGTGTAGTCAATTTGGTTGTTAGCTTGATTGCTGGAGGAGTCGCTACAAGCTGGAATCAATAGAGAAATAATTGCGATTAACGCAAGTTTCTTTAAGCAGTATTGATAAGGTTTGTTGGACATTATTAAATTTAGCCATTACTCATTAATGACGCTTATTTTTAATTGGGGTCTTTTTTATGCTAGATTTATTTTTGATATGACTTGAATTTTTTTTGCCAGACATGTTGGTTGATTTTGATGATTTTGCTAGTGAATTTTTGCCAGAAGATTGCTCGTTGGTTTGGTGTTTAGATGTTTTTTCATTCTCATTAGAGACTATGGTTAACAACTGACCCGCTTTCACCCTGCTGTTTTTCAAGGCACTAGAAGCCATAATTTGTTTAACACTCACGCCATATTGTTTGGCTATAGATTGCATGTATTCGCCCTTTTTAACTTTATGTGTGACGCTATGTTGTCTTGCAGGTTCATTTTCAGCTTTGTTTTTTTCTGCAATGTTTAATGCGTTGTTATTTTCAGTGCTAGTTAAATCGATATTGTCAGCGTTTTGGTTGGCGGTAAAGCTATCACTCAATTCAGTTGGTGTAATAGCATCGACATTCTTAGTTAATATTGGTTTGGTGGTATTAAATTCGGTCGAGTTACCGTTAGGCACCAAAATAGTAGATGAGTTTTTAATTTTATTTTGTGCAGACAAATTGTTTACATTACGCAGCTGCGTAAGTTGCATGCCAAACTTTGATGCAATACTTTCTAGGCGCTCACCACGTTTGGCAAAGTAAGTCTTCCAGCTCACCAGCGGTTTATCGTATGTGGCTAAGTTGTTTCTGAAAGTTTGTGCCGATAAAATTGGCAGCAGTAGCTCATGTTTATCGCCACTACCTGTGATAACTGGCCTGTTGTAGCTTGGGTTAAGCGCGAGAAACTCATCATCACTGATTTCGGCAAGCTTAGCCGCCAAATGCGCATCTATTTGAGTTGGGGCAGAAACTTTAGCGAAATAAGGTGTATTTGCTATCGTTTGTATTTTCAACCCGTAATCACCAGGGTTGGTCATCAGGTTTTTGACGGCTTGAAGTTTAGGTACGTAATTTTTTGTTTCAGGTGGTAAGTTTAAGCTCTCGAAATCAGTAGGTAACCCCAGTTTTCGGTTACGCTCAATCGCACGTCCGACTGTACCTTCACCCGCGTTGTAGGCGGCTAGTGCTAAATCCCATGCGCCAAACATGGTGTGTAGTTTTTGTAGATAATTCAGGGCGGCATCGGTTGCAAACATAACGTTGCGCCGATTGTCTACCCACCAGTTTTGTTTAAGCCCAAAGTATTTACCTGTTGACGGGACGAATTGCCAAATACCAGAAGCGCGTCCGCTAGAATAAGCTTGCGGGTTGTATGCACTTTCTATCATAGGTAGCAGTGCAAGCTCAGTCGGCATACCGCGCTTTTCAACTTCTTCCACAATGTGAAACAGGTACTTTTGGCTACGCTCAACCATCCGTTTGATATAGTCTGGGCGAGACCTGTACCATTGTTCGTGATTAGCCACGAGTGGTGAGGTGGAATCTGGTATTGCGTAACCATCCTTGATACGTTGCCATAAATCGTCATTACCAAGGGTAATAATCTCTTGTTGGTCATTCGTATCACTATAAAGTTGCGAATCTAGATTGCGTGTTAATCGACTATGACTAGGACTTGTAGCGGCATTCCCATTGTCAATTTCATTGCTAATATCTTTACTAGCTAAGTCTTTAGGTGCTGGTTTTAGCATGTCATCAGTGTTAATCGTGATTTCTTCACCTGCAAGGTTGGATTCTGCAAGTGTCTGATGGCTTGTTAATGATGTGGCGATGACAACACTAGGCAGCAGAATGCTTAAAAGCAATCTTGAGCGGATGTTTGAAATGTTGCGGATGAAGTGACAGTCGCGTGGGAAAAATAGGTGAAGCATGAAAACGCTCATAGTCAAAATGTTGCAACATAATAGCGAAAATCAGCCATTAAAGTCAAGTAAAATATAATTAAAAATAACCTTATAAATATACGCTATCTTTATGATTAATAATGATTTCTTAATTCTCTAGTGGCGCTAAAAACGGCTAAATTACTTGTGTTAGTAAGCTTTACGGATGATTGTATTTCTTGACTATCGGAACGTAAAAAAGGGTTTGTAGCAAGTTCTAAAGCAATGCTAGAAGGTAAGCTTGGTTGTTGTGAGCGACGTAATGCTAGTGTGTTTGCATGGCGCTGAATAAGCGCTTGATTGTTTGGCTCTAAGGTCAGTGCAAAGTTGATGTTGTGCAGTGTGTATTCATGTGTGCAATATACTAAAGTACTTGGCGGCAAAGTTGCTAACTTGGTTAATGAAGTTAACATTTGTGCAGCGGTACCTTCAAATAATCTGCCACAACCTCCACCAAATAAGGTGTCGCCACAAAACAATATATTTCCGCGACTAGTTTCGTTGGGTGGTTGATACGTATGTTCAAGGTAGTAGGCAACATGACCCAAGGTGTGTCCTGGAACATCAATCACCGTCAATTTAATCTCAAAGTCGGCTAATTTAACCACATCCGCTTCGCTAACTGGCTGATGCTTAAAGGCGAATTTCTCAAGTTTAGGAGCATAGACAGTTACATCTGTAAAGGTTTCAAGCAGGGTAAAAACGCCGTCAATATGGTCGTTATGGTGATGTGTAATTAATATGGTTGTAAGTTTCAAACCCAATTGCTTTAGGGTTTTAAGCACGGGTGCCGCATCGCCAGGGTCAACAATAATAGCTTGGCTACCGTTATGAATTAGCCAGATATAATTATCATTAAATGCAGGAATGGGTATAATTTGAAATGAAGGTTGCATGTCGCCTATGATTTGTTCTAGCGCAATAAATGTCAATAGAGATTATGTTTAATGATGATTCAGCGATTATATATTTGAGTGTATATGACTTCAGCCTCTAATCTAGGATATGCAAATTCAAGTCAAGAAGCCCTGTGGCAACGATGGTTTAATTCTACCGCAGGTCAGTATTTACAGACTAAGGAGCAGGCATTATATGATAAAGCCGTGTTCGATTTGTTCGGATTTAACGCTGTTCAAATGGGTTTTTTGCAAATGGATTTCTTGCGCAATTCACGTATTCCAAATCGTTATAAAGCCTCCGAATTTGCAGAAACCCTCTTTAAAAGTCACTTGAGCTGTTGCGATGATTTTTTGCCATTTGCCGAAGCTAGTTTAGATCTTTTGTTATTGCCACATTGCTTAGAATTCAGCGAACGCCCACATCAAACCTTGCGAGAGGCCGCAAGGGTAATGATGCCAGAAGGACATCTCTTGATCTCAGGCTTTAACCCTTTAAGCACTTGGGGTGTCACGGCAAAATTTAATAAATTACTTTCTAAGAATCAAACTTACCCGTGGAATGGTAAGTTTATTGGTTTAATTAGGTTAAGGGATTGGCTGGCGCTGATGGGTTTTGAAGTGGTGTCGGTTGAAATGTGCTGTCATATACCGCCTTTTGAACAGTCAACATGGCAAAAGAATGCGGCTTTTATGGAGCAATTGGGTGCGCGCTGTTGGCCGGTTCTTGGTGGCGTGTATTTTATAGTCGCCAAAAAGCGTGTGGTAGCTATGACCCCAATTAAACCAATCTGGAAAGTGATGCCATTGGCCCCAGCTTTAATCACAAGGCCAACACAAACTAAACCTACGCAAAAGAAATAATGTTTTGCTTTATTTTAATCAAACTTGATTAAAATGCTGGCATTGAAATTAAGTAATGATGACTAGCGATATCACAATAAAAGAAATGACGAACATCATATGAGTATTCAGACAGAAGTTGAAATTTATGCGGATGGCGCTTGCAAAGGCAACCCCGGGCCAGGCGGGTGGGGGGCTTGGATTAGTTATGACGGACATGAACGGGAATTATTCGGCGGTGAAATGTTGACGACAAATAATCGCATGGAACTCACTGCAGTGATTCGCGCTTTAGAGGCTCTTAAACGCACCTGCCACGCTAAAGTATTTACAGATTCTGTGTATGTACAAAAGGGCATGACTGAGTGGATTGTTGGCTGGAAATCGCGCGGTTGGCGCACCGCAGATAAAAAACCAGTCAAGAATGATGATCTATGGCGTGTTTTAGATGTATTGGCACAACAACATACTGTGCAGTGGATTTGGGTTAAAGGACATTCTGGTAATGTAGGCAACGAGCGGGCTGATGTGCTGGCGAATCAAGGTGTAGATCAAGTATTACAAGGGAATAGTAAATAATGCGTCAAATATTTTTAGATACCGAAACCACGGGCTTGTACCATGCTCAAGGCCACCGCGTGATTGAGATTGCTGCAGTAGAGGTCGTTAATCGCCGGTTGACTAAGCAGCATTTTCATTATTACTTAAACCCTGATCGGGAAATTGACCAAGGTGCGCAAGAAGTGCATGGTATTTCACTGGAGTTTTTGCAAGACAAGCCACACTTTGCTGATATTTCAAATGAGTTGATTGCTTTTATTGCAGACGCTGAACTAATTATGCATAACGCCCCGTTTGATGTGGGTTTTTTGAACCGCGAATTTGGTTTAATCGAGCAAAAGCCGGTGGAAAGCATTACGGCAAAAATCACCGATACGCTTAAAATTGCCAAAGAAATGCGTCCTGGGCAGCGGAATAGCTTGGATGCACTTTGTCGGCACTTTGGCATAGATAACTCAAGGCGCACCTTGCACGGCGCGCTGTTAGATGCTGAGTTATTAGCCGAAGTCTACATGGCGATGACGCGCGGCCAAGATAGCTTGATGATGGAGTTGGATAAGCCTGATAAAAACAACAATGGGACGACCCCGCAGATTTTACATCCACTGTTCATCAGGCATGCAAATGAGGCCGAACTTGCAGCGCATGACACTTATTTGGCAGCACTGGCAAAGTCTGGTGATTGTTTATGGAATGCACTTGAGTTACAAGTGACACAAGAAAAATTAGAGGGCTAAATAATGAATAAAACGATTATGGTCACTGGTGGCGCAGGGTTTATTGGTGCTAACTTTGTGTTGGAATGGCTTAGGCTAGATTTAGGTAGGGTTATTAATTTAGATAAGCTGACCTATGCCGGTAATTTAGAAAATCTCGTTGAAATACAGAATAATACTGCCCATATTTTTGTACATGGTGATATTGGAGATTCGGCTTTAGTCGCCAAGTTATTAGCCGAACACCAACCCTATGCAATAGTCAACTTTGCCGCAGAAAGCCATGTGGATCGTTCGATTCATGGGCCTGAAGATTTTATTCAAACTAACGTAGTTGGCACGTTTCACCTGTTAGAAGCGGTGCGCACTTATTGGGCAAATTTAAACGAAGAGCATCGTCAAAACTTCCGTTTTCTACACATTTCAACAGATGAAGTATATGGCTCCCTGGCGAAGGATGATGTCGCGTTTACTGAAACCCATACTTACGCACCGAATAGCCCGTATTCAGCGTCTAAAGCCGCTTCTGACCATTTGGTACGGGCTTATCATCACACTTATGGCTTGCCTACGCTTACCACTAATTGCTCTAACAATTACGGCCCGCATCATTTCCCTGAAAAATTAATTCCGCTGGTCATACATAATGCGCTTACTGGCAAGCCTTTGCCGATTTATGGCACAGGGCAGCAGATTCGTGATTGGTTATATGTAGAAGATCATTGTTCTGCAATTAGACGCGTGTTGGAAGCCGGTAAAGTGGGCGAGGTTTATAACGTGGGCGGTTGGAACGAAAAACCAAACATTGAAGTGGTGAAAACGCTTTGCAGAATTCTGGATGCTAAAAAGCCGCGCGAAGATGGGCAGTCTTATATGAATCAAATTACTTTTGTTGAAGACCGCCTCGGGCACGATCAACGCTACGCGATTGATGCGACAAAAATTGCAAATGCGCTAGGTTGGAAGCCGAAAGAAACTTTTGATTCTGGCATTGAAAAGACTGTAAATTGGTATCTGGAACATCAAGACTGGGTCAACAATGTCACTAGCGGAGAATATCGCCATTGGGTAGAAAAACATTACGCAGAAAGAGGCGAAGAGCTGGCTTGATGATGCGGGGTAAAGGTCTAGGTTTACCGTATTACGTGACTAATAATGCGTTTAACTTTCAAAAGTAAGCTATATCGTTAAGTTAGATGCGCTGGGAGGCACGTCCCTATTGGCTCGTAGGGCATCTATTTTAAATTTTTTTAGCTTATTTTTGGATTTTATAAACTACTCGGCCGCAAGCGACCGAGTTTTAGAACAAACCCAACTGTTGGCTACTTTTCTCACCTTTGCTCATTTCTGCAAGCTGATTTTGAACATACTTTCTTATCACTTCTTCGTTCGCATTGCCTATCGTTTCT
>CAINBI010000050.1 GCA_903846555.1 uncultured Pseudomonadota bacterium | reverse complement strand
TCCATGAAAAAACAGGCTTGAGTGAAAACGGCAAGGCAAATCTAAAACAACATTTATTAACCAGACCGAGTTAAAACAGCGTTCAAACAATCAGATTAAATCTGACTACGTTCAGACTCATTTCTGGATTGGAATATACTTTACACAAGCTCGTCGAAATGTGATCGGATTCAATGCCTTCGACAGGCTCAGGCCGAACGGAAGTTAATACTCCATCAAGCCGAAGTCATAGCTTAAGCAGGATTATATATAGACTGCGCTGTGTTTTAAAAAATCGAGTCAATCGGACTGAAAAAGGTTAAAAACAGATGCCCTGGGAGGCAATAGGGACGGGCCTCTCAGAGCATCTGTTTTAACGATTACTCTTAAAAAATATCGCTACACTTTATTGCAACATTTAAGCCGCAGCCTTAGAAAACACAATTTTACCAGCCTTAACATCCACTTTAATGATGTCTTTAGCGGCAAAATTGCCTGTCAATATTTCGCGTGCTAACGGGTTTTCAATCTCAGATTGAATTGCGCGTTTAAGCGGCCGCGCGCCATACACGGGATCAAACCCTGCATTGGCGATTTCTGCAATGGCGGCATCGCTAATGTCCAACTGCATATCCATTGCCGCTAAACGCTTCGCTAGATATTGCAATTGAATGGACGTAATTGACCTAATATTGGCTTCGTCCAGTGCGTGGAAAACCACCACTTCATCGATACGATTCACAAACTCTGGTCTAAAGTGCGTTTTAACTTCGCCCATTACCGCTAGTTTTACCACTTGGTAATCTTGGTCGGCCATGCTTTGTATCATTTGCGAACCTAAATTACTGGTCATGATAATCACGGTGTTTTTAAAGTCCACGGTGCGACCTTGACCATCGGTTAAACGGCCATCGTCTAGCACTTGCAACAACACATTAAATACATCTGGGTGCGCTTTTTCAACTTCATCCAGCAATATCACGCTGTACGGTTTACGACGCACGGCCTCAGTCAGCGTTCCACCTTCTTCATAACCCACATAGCCCGGCGGCGCACCTATCATGCGTGAAACTGAATGTTTTTCCATAAATTCGCTCATGTCGATGCGGATTAAATGGTCTTCACTATCAAACAAAAAGCCCGCCAGCGCTTTGCACAATTCAGTTTTACCCACACCAGTTGGGCCTAAAAACAAGAAGCTGCCATACGGACGACTCGGATCACCTAAACCAGAACGTGAACGGCGAATCGCGTCCGAAACCAAGCGCACCGCCTCGTCTTGCCCAACCACGCGTTCATGCAATTTGGTTTCCATGGTCAGCAGTTTGCCACGTTCGCCTTGCATCATTTTTGACACTGGAATCCCCGTTGCGCGGCTCACTACTTCAGCAATTTCGTCTGCGCCCACTTCAGTGCGTAGCATTCTATTTTTGCTTTGCGTTGCCGTCATTTCAGAGCTTGATGCCTGCTTTAACTGCGCCTCTAGCGCTGGCAGTTTGCCATATTGCAGCTCTGAAACCTTTTGCCATTCGCCTTTACGGGTGGCTTCTTCCATATCAAATTTGACTTTTTCTATGGCTTCTTTGATATGTGATGAGCCTTGCACCTGCGCTTTTTCTGCCTTCCAGACATCTTCTAAATCGGCATATTCTTTTTCCAGCTTAATGATTTCTTCTTCAATCAAATCAAAGCGTTTTTTACTGCCTTCGTCTTTTTCGCGGCGCACTGCCTCACGTTCAATTTTCAGCTGAATCAAGCGGCGCTCCAGTTTATCCAGCACTTCTGGTTTCGAATCAATTTCCATCTTGATGCGCGAAGCCGCTTCATCAATCAAATCAATGGCTTTGTCTGGTAAAAAACGGTCGGTAATATAGCGGTGGCTCAATTCAGCTGCTGCCACAATCGCTGGGTCGGTAATTTCTACGCCGTGATGCAACTCGTACTTTTCTTTTAGTCCGCGCAAAATCGCAATGGTCGCTTCTACAGTAGGTTCGTCTACCAGCACCTTTTGAAAGCGGCGTTCTAGTGCGGCATCTTTCTCAATATATTTGCGGTATTCATCTAAAGTGGTGGCGCCTACACAATGCAACTCGCCGCGCGCCAATGCTGGCTTGAGCATATTGCCAGCATCCATTGCACCCTCAGCCTTACCTGCGCCCACCATGGTATGAATTTCATCAATAAACACGATAGTTTGGCCTTCATCTTGCGCTAACTCTTTCAGCACCGATTTCAAGCGCTCTTCAAAATCGCCCCGGTATTTAGCGCCAGCCAGCAAAGCCGCCATATCTAAAGATAAAACCTTTTTACCTTTAAGCGAATCTGGCACTTCTCCATTCACAATGCGTTGGGCTAAACCTTCCACAATCGCAGTTTTACCCACACCTGGCTCACCAATTAACACTGGGTTATTTTTGGTGCGCCGTCCCAGAATTTGAATCACACGGCGAATTTCATCATCGCGACCTATCACCGGGTCTAGCTTGCCTAATCTGGCACGCTCGGTAACATCTAGCGTATATTTTTTAAGCGCTTCACGATTCGATTCAGCATCAGACTCGTTGACTTGTTCGCCGCCGCGCACCTCGTTAATCGCCTGCTCCAACGCGGGTTTGGACAAGCCATGCGTTTTTAGCAGCTTTCCCGCTGGGCCTTTATCATCGGCCAAGGCTAACAAAAACATCTCACTGGCGATAAAACCGTCGCCGCGCTTTAATGCGAGTTTGTCGGTAACGTTAAGCAAATTATTCAGATCACGCGAAATCGCTACTTCGCCTGAACTACCAGATGATTTCGGCAGATTACTGACGGCACCAGTGAGCGCAGTTTTGAGCGGTGCCAAATGCACACCTGCGTGCGCCAATAAAGAAGCCGTGCCGCCATCTTCTTGCGTCACTAAAGCTGAAAGCAAATGCAAAGATTCAATGGTCGGACAATCATTCGCCACAGCCAAACTCTGTGCATCGTTGAGTGCTTGTTGAAATTTTGTTGTTAATTTATCAAAGCGCATGTTTCACTCCATTTCAGTTGTTATACTCATATCATGATGCTAAATGCTTATTTTTCAATAGAAAGTAACCATTAATAATATGAAGTGTCCAACCTGCCAATGGCTAGCTAAATAAGTCATAGCTTAGCTTACGTTTAATGACGATAAGCGCACTTTGAGCCACGGTCACTTAGGTCTTAGTATTAAGTAAGTTAGGCCTTTAGTTGACGCCTACATTTGAGTCTATTTTTACAGAATTGAGTATATTTTTGCTGACGAACGCTTTTACAACGGAACAAGAAATTTCACCCAACCCAGCTTGGCGCATTTTAGATACCCAAGAACAATGGCAGGCGTTCAGCCAGCCTTTTGGTGATGACCCAACGCGAGCACTTGTGCAGTCTAGCCTATTACTTGACGGCCTACGTTGTGCAGCCTGTTCTGGCACAATTGAGCGTGGCTTAAGTGCTTTGCCAGGCGTTGTGAGTGCGCGCGTGAGTATGTCTAAAAACCGAGCTGTGGTGGTGTGGTCGCCAACGCTAACCCGCCCTTCTCTGATATTAAGCGCAGTGCAGGCGATGGGCTACAGTGCAAGCCCTGCATCGCGTAACGAGAACCAGCTTAACTTAACCACCAAAAGTCGTGCGGCTTTTTGGCGCTGGTTAGTAGCTGGATTTTGCATGATGCAGGTGATGATGTATGCCAGCCCAAGTTATTTTACCAAAGCCGGTGACATTAGCATTGATATTGGCCATCTGCTTAATTGGGCATCGTGGCTATTAACCTTGCCAGTTTTAATGTTCTCTAGCAGCACTTTTTTTAACAACGCATTTCGTGATTTAAAACTAAGACAAATCAGCATGGACTTGCCTGTGGCCTTGGGCATAGGCATCACTTTTATGGTGAGCTCTGCGGCCACATTTGACCCGAGCGGCTGGTGGGGAAGTATCGTTTACTTCGACTCGCTGACCATGTTTGTGTTCTTCTTACTTTCTGCGCGTTTGATTGAGGTAAAACTGCACAGCAGAACGCTAGGCGCAATGGAGGCCTTAGTCAGTCGCATTCCTGAAAATATTGAGCGGCAAAATTTAGATGGCTCATACACTCGGGTGCTAAATAGCCAGTTAAAAATCGGAGACATTGCCCGCGTGCATCTTGGCGAAGCTTTTCCAGCGGACGGAAAACTGGTTTTGGGCAGCACTCGCGTAGATGAGTCGCTATTAACAGGCGAATCGACACCCATACAAAAAAATCTGCACGATAGCGTGATTGCTGGCAGTTATAACTTAGGTCAAACAGTCAATGTCGTGCTGGAAACCATCGGGGAATCTACCCAATACGGCCAAATTGTGAACCTCATTAACCAAGCGGCCATTGAAAAGCCGAGGCTATCGCAATTGGCTGATCGCGTTGCGCGGCCGTTTCTAATTTTTGTGATACTCAGTGCTGCGGTTGCTGCGGCTTTATTGTGGAATATCGACCACGGACGCGCCTTGATGACGGCCGCCGCAGTGCTAATTGTGACCTGTCCTTGTGCGTTATCCTTAGCCACACCGGCCGCCATGTTGGCCAGCGCCAGCGCTTTTGTAAAACGCGGCATTATCATCAGACACTTGCAGGCGATAGAAAGCATTGCCAATATTGATACAGTTATTTTTGATAAAACCGGCACTCTGACAGAAAACCACATCGCAGTAGAATCTATCAATATCGCAGACCGCTTGCGTGAAGCTAAGCTGCTAACAGAAAATCAGGCGCTCTCATTGGCTGCGGCACTTGCACAGCACTCCATGCACCCAGTTTCACGCGCTTTAATGAACGCTCCACTGAAAAATTCAGCGCAAAATTCGGCTTCAGCGATTGAATTAAGTCATGTTCAAGAACAAGTTGGCGCGGGTATGAGTGCTACATTAAAAAATAATTTGGCCTATGCAAACCTAATACAGGGTCAATTAAAACTGGGTTCTGCAAAGTTCTGTGGCATTGAACAAACCAATAATGGCTCGCAACAAGTGTATCTGGCAGACGAAAATGGCTGCCTAGCGACATTTAGTTTGCAGGAAGCTATTAAGCCGAACGCCGCGCTTGCCATACAGCAACTTAAAGAGGCTAAATTAAGCGTTGAGCTATTATCCGGCGATCAATTGCACACCGTAGAAAACACTGCAAGTCAGATTGGCATTACACAGTTTCAGGCAGCTTGCAGTCCGCAAAATAAATTAGAGCGTCTGCATGCACTTAAACAGCAAGGTAAAAAAGTGCTCATGGTGGGTGATGGCTTAAATGATGGCCCAATACTGGCCAGTGCGCACGTATCAATCGCCATGGGCAAAGGCGTACCGCTAACTTTAGCCCATGCAGATTATGTGCTGCTAAACGGCGATATTAGCCAGATACCACAGCTCATTCGCCATGCTAAAAAAACCATGCAAGTGATTCAACAAAATATCGCTTGGGCCATTGTTTACAATGTCGTATGCATTCCACTGGCATTTTTTGGCGTACTCTCAGCGTGGCTTGCGGGTTTAGGTATGGCCATGAGCTCAATTATTGTGGTGGTGAACGCATTGCGCTTGACCAACTTTTCTGCAACCATTCCATCATTAGCGACTACGCCAGTAAAGGCCAAATAATGGATATTTTATTTGTACTCGTCCCACTTTCTGTACTCATGGCACTTTGCGTGCTTGGCGGCCTTTGGTGGGCGGTCTATCGCGGCCAGTTTGAAGATATTGAAGAAGAAGGCAGAAGAATTTTTGAAGAAGACTGGGAAATTAGGCAAGACCAAGAAATTAGGCAAGACCAAGAAATTAGGCAAGACCAAGAAATTAAGCAAGACCAAGAAATTAAGCAAGACCAGTCACCTAGAGCAAACCCGTCAATTGAAATCTGACCGACTTTCAAAAAGTAGCGCAACCCATTCATCAATCGCCTAAACCCGAAACTTCCACATGCAAACAGCACTTATTTATAGCGCCCTAGTGATGGGTTTGGCTGGCGGCCCACATTGTGTAGCCATGTGCGGTGCGGCTTGCACGTCATTATCGCAATCATCGCCACAAGCTTACGCCATTCAACTTTTCCATTTGGGGCGCTTATGTGGCTATGCTGCGATGGGCGCCATCGCCACGTTTGCCATACAAAGTATTGCTTGGTTATCCAGTTACAGCGCGATATTGCACCCGCTTTGGACATTTTTTCATGTGCTGGTGTTTTTTTGGGGTGTTTTGCTACTGGTTTATGCGCGCCAGCCTGTTTGGGTCGATCAAGCTGGGCGTGGCGTTTGGCGCCATGTCAAAAAACTAAGT
>CAINBI010000049.1 GCA_903846555.1 uncultured Pseudomonadota bacterium | reverse complement strand
CTCGCCGAGTACCAGTATCGCTTTAATCGGAGGAGTAATTTGAAGATCATTCTGCCGCGTCTTTTGCGCGCCGCCGCTGTTACATCTAAGCGGACCGAAGCATGGTTGCGCTTGCCTGAATATCAGTGCTAATCAAGATAGACTATGAACTTTAGCATACCATCATCCAAAAAACGGCGGTTTACTGCCTTTGCAAAAAGCTTTAAACCAGAATTAAAGCCTAAAATCTACTTTATTCATCGAAGTGATTTAATTAAAATTACATTAGTATTAGGCTTGCGGCTTAGCCTTAATGTCTAGTAATGGATTATTTTAATAGTGTATTTTTGAGCTCAGAAAGTAGAAGAAAATGGAACATCAGGCATTTATAGGGCGTCAACCTATTATGGATGTAAAGCAGCAAATCATCGGTTATGAGCTGTTTTATAGGCATAGTGCCGATGCTCAATCCGCTATTTTTGAGGATGATTTAAAAGCCTACGCCAGTGTGCTAATGAACACCATTGGCGAAATGGATATGCAATGGCTATTAGGCGATAAACTAGCATTTATTAATGTCAATGAAACGATGCTAAAAAGTGACTACTTAGAATTACTCTCGCCCAAACGAACTGTGCTTGAAGTATTAAGAGGCGTTGTAGCAAGCGATGAGATTATCGAGCGATGCCAGAATTTACGTAGTCTAGGCTTTAAGATCGCATTAGATAACCCGCATTTAAGCACCAACTCATTACCTTTAATACAATGCGCAGACTATATCAAGATTAATATTCAAAATATTAACACTACAGATCTAAGCAATATTTATACGCAGCTTAATGTAGCCTCAGTAAAAATCATTGCGGAAAAAGTTGAAACAGGCCAACAATTTGAAGACTGCAAAAAAATTGGCTTTCGCTTTTTTCAGGGATTTCATTTTGCGCGTCCAGAAACATTTACGGCCAAAGTCATTAATGCTTCATTTGACAGTGTTTTAAGTATTCTGAACACGGTTAGCCAAGATGCTGAAAACCATGTGATTGAGGCGGGCTTTAAACGAGACGCAGCTTTATCGTTTAAGCTGCTGCGCTACATCAATTCTGTGGGATTTGGGCTCTCGTGCGAAATTCAATCCATCAACCATGCCCTGACCATTTTAGGCAGAAAGCAACTTTACCGCTGGCTTACTTTGCTGATGGTCACTGCTGGAGAAAACTCCACCCCATCAGCATTAATGAAAACCGCTATCACGCGCGGACGTCTGACTGAATTGTTAGGCGAAAGTTACTTTGAAAAACATGACCGCGACAACCTATTTATTGTAGGTGTATTTTCATTATTAGACGCCATTCTAAAAATGCCGATGGCGCAAGTGCTGGAAAAAATTCAACTGCCAGAGACGGTAAATGAAGCACTGCTCACTCGTGAAGGCGTATATGGACCATTTTTACAACTCACAGAAGCCTGTGAAGATTCAAACAGCCAGCGAATTCTTGAGTTAGCAGAGTTGCTGCAAATTGATGCGGGTAAAGTCAATGCCTGTCATATTGCGGCGCTAGCATGGGTAGAAACTCTGGGCATTTAATTCAACCCACAATAAGTTTCTATAGCTCGCTAGCTGCGGCTAGCGCTGCACGTTCTAAATTGAATGTGTAGCGATTAATCATGCCCTCATTACCTCTGGATGGCTGTATAAACTGCAAGCCAATGTGGTATTTCTGGGTGCCGTCCATCAAGGTAAATGACCTAATATTTCTGACTTGTAGCGTTAAGCTAGTCACGCCTATGTCAGGAAAGCTGATTTTACAGCCATCAAAATGCTCGCCGATTACCATTAGTGGGTTCAAAGGTGCTGAAGCTAGAACACAAATGCCGCCTAGACTTACATCCATTAATGTAAGCTCCAGCACATCCTCTTTCCCTGGGTTGGCCTTGTCGTGGACAGGGATTACACATGGCACTGGGTTAATGATCGGGGTAGTAAGACGGAAAAAATCCCGGCGCTGCATACGTATCAACTTCTGAGGCAATGCGATCTTAATCGCCTTGCCATCAGCTAAGGTAATCTCTGAAACATGTGCGCTGACCCACTTAATTCTAATGCCATCGTTTTTAGAAAAAATGACATGATGACTGGCCAATAACCTGCTGTTAAAAGCATCATCAATACCTACATCAAGATGCACCGCATGATTCTTCATATCTACCGCAATAATGGTAGTCAGGCACACCTCTTTATTGTCGTTAAACGACATGCTGAGCATCTCCTTGCCCTTGCACAAAGCAGTCAATATCTGAGCAATTTCTTTAAGATTATGAATAACGTGCTGTTCTTCATCAGGTAAATGTGTACTGTGTTCCATGAACTAGCTATCGCCCTTTATGTTCAACAATCAAAAATATTTTGTGGGATTATCGCACGGGAACTACTGTCCATAAATACCATACCGCAAAATCTATGTTTAATCATAGGTTAAATCAGACGGCATTACATTGAACAATGCAACTTGCGCCCTATTTTTATAGCAAACTTTTAATCATCTCGAGACCAAAGCCAACACCAAAACCATTGGTGTCACTTGCAACCGCTCCTAAACCACCCTTACAATTGGCTGAAGATAAATCAGTGTGTAGCCAAGCAATATCAGCCTCTATGAATCGGCCTAAAAAGCGTGCCGCGTGAATATGGTCAGCGCCGCCTTCTAAAGTGCATTGTTTAATATCTGCAATGTCGCTGTCTAGCGCGCTTTCATAGTCGTCATCATAAGGAAACGCGGCAATGCGTTCGCCAACGGTTGCCCCTGCGCCTACGGCTTTGCAAGCCAACTCAGGGCAGTTGCTAATAACGCCACTCATGCGATCGCCTAACGCGGTCATCATGCTGCCTGTGAGTGTGGCGAAGTCGATAATGACATCCGGTTTTTCGCGGCTAGCTAGGGTTAGAGTGTCTGCCAACACCATGCGACCTTCTGCATCGGTATGTACAATTTCTATGGTCATGCCGTTCAGCGCAGTCACCACATCATTTTGTTTGTAGGCTAATGGCCCAATGTGATTTTGGGCAATGGCAAGCCAGCAGTCGATTTTAATTGGCAATTCTTGCAGCGTTGCCGCCAGTAGAATACCTAAGGTGACGGCGCTGCCATTCATGTCTTCATGCATGCCTTGCATATACTTAGCTGGTTTGATGTTATGGCCGCCAGTATCAAAGCAAATGCCTTTGCCTACTAATGCGACATGTTTTTTAGCGCCTTTTGGCGAATAAGTCAGATGCACAATAGCGGCATCTAAAGGATCGCTACCTTGGCCGACCGCGTAAAAAGCCCCCGCGCCCATTTTTTTAAGCGCAGGCATATCAAATTCTTCATGTGTCCAACCATGTGTTTTGGCTAAGGCCAATACTTTTTCGCGGTAGATTGTTGGTGTTAATTCATTCGGCGGTGTAATAGTTAATTGGCGGCATAGCGCATTACCAGTCACGCGTGCATTGACATAGCCGTAATCGTGAGTTGCTGCATAACCATAAATATTGATATTTTTGAGCGGCTTAAATTTATTTTCTTTTTTGCGGCTTGGTAATTCAGCCGCGTTTACAGTGGCTACATAATAGGCAGCACAGGCGTGTGCTTCTCGCGTAGCTTCGTCACCAAACACGCAAATAGCGATATTCGCTGGCTGTTCATCGAGTAATAGTTTGCAGGCTTTGCGCAGTAAAGTGTGGCGCTGAAACATGTTTAACTTTTCACCTAAAATGACAAAGCTCGCGATGCCACCGTTAGCTAGGTCTACGCTCATTGGTGTTTTGCCTAGGTCTTTGTATTCGCTATTGGCTCTTTTAAGTTTAGCATGCAACGTTTCGGCAAACGGCAAGTCAGTATTTTCTTTTTCGGTAAGCACGAAAAGGATGTGATTTTCAAAAAATAGCGTTTTTTCGCTAGCTGTATCCGCAAATTGTACTAATTTTAACGACATTTAATTTTCCTTAACTCTTATATAATATGTATTACAACTGTAGCAAAACTAGTAAAAGCCCCGTGCTGTTAGCGCGGTTTAACTTGACCAAAAAGGCTAAAAAAGCCACACTACAGGCTTAATTGAAATAGATTTAGTGTTTTAATATTTTTGATGCTCTGTTCTTTATATAACAATTTTATATAGAACAATCTAATTCAAGTTTAGTTGCTAGCGCGTTTTGATTATTTGGCTTGTGCTTTAATACAAATTATACGCGTAGCAATCACAACACGGAGAAATCTCAGGCATGACAATGAATTCAAATTCAGCAACGCAAAATAATGGTTTAACAGAAACCGATCCGCTAGAAACGCAAGAGTGGCTAGATGCCCTGACAGCCGTGATTGAAAATGAAGGCACAGAGCGCGCACATTTTCTACTAGAGGCCATGATTGATAAAGCGCGTCGCTCAGGCAGCAACTTGCCATATAACGCGACAACTGCTTATGTGAATACCATTCCTACCCATTTACAGGCTAAATTGCCTGGTGACCCTGAAATTGAGCGCCGCATTCGTGCGCTAGTGCGCTGGAATGCCATTATGACGGTGTTGCGTGCTAATGAAAAATCTCCAGGCGTGGGCGGGCATATTGCCAGCTTTCAATCTGCAGCTACTTTATATGACACGGCTTTTAACTACTTTTTCCGCGCTGCCAATGAAAACTTTGGCGGTGATTGCGTTTACTTCCAAGGTCATTCATCGCCAGGTGTGTATGCGCGCGCTTTCTTAGAAGGTCGTATTTCAGAAGATCAACTGACTAATTTCCGCCAAGAAACCGCTGGCAATGGTTTATCTAGCTATCCGCACCCGTGGTTAATGCCAGATTTTTGGCAGTTCCCAACCGTTTCTATGGGTTTAGGCCCAATTACTGGTATTTATCAAGCGCGCTTTTTAAAGTACATCCATGATCGTGGTATTGCGGATACTAGCGACCGTAAAGTATGGGTATTTTGTGGTGATGGCGAAATGGACGAACCAGAATCATTGGGCGCGATTTCATTAGCAAGCCGTGAGAAATTAGATAACTTAATTTTTGTGGTGAACTGTAATCTACAGCGTTTAGATGGCCCAGTGCGCGGCAATGGCAAAATTATTCAAGAGTTGGAATCAGATTTCCGTGGTTCAGGCTGGAACGTATTAAAAGTGGTTTGGGGTTCTTATTGGGATCCATTATTAGCCATGGATAAAGATGGTTTGCTGAAAAAACGCATGGAAGAATGCGTCGATGGCGAATACCAAAACTTTAAAGCCAAAGGTGGTGCGTATACACGCGAGCATTTCTTTGGCAAATATCCTGAGTTAAAAGAAATGGTGGCGGCTATGAGCGACCAAGACATTTGGCGCTTGAACCGTGGCGGTCATGACCCTCATAAAGTTTATGCAGCTTATCATTCAGCGGTTAATCATAAAGGTCAGCCAACGGTGATTTTAGCTAAAACCGTTAAAGGTTACGGTATGGGCGAAGCTGGCGAAGGTCAAAACACTACGCATCAGCAAAAAAGCATGGATTTAACGTCACTTAAACAGTTTAGAGATCGTTTTGATTTACCAATTACCGATGAGCAAGTGGAAAACTTGAGTTTTTACAAACCAGCGGCAGATTCACCAGAAATGCAATACATGGCGACACGCCGTGTGGCGATGGGTGGTTCCGTGCCTGCGCGCCGTCGTAAAGGTAACGAGCTTACTATCCCGCCATTGTCAGCGTTTGAAAACATGTTAGTTTCAACAGGTGAGCGTGAAATTTCTACCACGATGGCATTTGTGCGGATTCTTTCTACTTTAGTGCGAGATAAACAAATTGGTCAATTTGTAGTGCCTATCGTGCCAGATGAAGCGCGTACTTTCGGTATGGAAGGCATGTTCCGTCAGTTGGGTATTTATGCCAGCCAAGGCCAGTTATATGAGCCTATGGATTCTGACCAAGTGATGTATTACAAAGAATCTAAAGATGGTCAGATTTTAGAAGAAGGCATTAACGAAGCGGGTTCATTCTCTAGTTGGATTGCGGCGGCAACGTCTTATTCAGTGACGGGCGTGCAAATGATCCCGTTCTATATTTTCTATTCTATGTTCGGCTTCCAACGTATTGGCGACTTAGCTTGGGCAGCGGGCGATTCGCGTGCGCGTGGCTTCTTGCTTGGCGCTACGGCTGGCCGTACCACGCTAAACGGTGAAGGTTTGCAACATGAAGATGGCCATAGCCATTTGATGTCAGCGACCATTCCTAACTGTATTTCTTACGATCCAACCTTTGCTTATGAATTAGCCGTCATTATTCAAGAAGGCTTGCGCCGCATGGTGCAAAATCAAGAAGACGTGTATTACTACATTACCTTGATGAACGAAAACTATACGCATCCTGAAATGCCAAAAGGCGCTGAGGCTGGCATCCTTAAAGGTATTTATAACTTTAGCAAATCAACAGCTAAAGGCAAAGAAGCTAAAGATAAACAAGTACAGTTAATGGGTAGTGGCGTAATCTTGCGTGAAGTGATTGCCGCAGCTGAAATGCTAGAAAAAGAGTGGGGCGTTGCTGCCGACGTTTGGAGCGTGACCAGCTTTAATGAATTACGCAGAGATGGCTTAGATGCTGAACGCTGGAATATGCTGAACCCAGAAAAACCACAACGTTTAAGTTATGTGGCTGAAGCGATGCAAGGCGCGCAAGGTCCAACAATTGCCTCTACCGATTACATGAAAGCCTTTGCCGAGCAAATTGCCGGGTTTGTACCAGGTAAGTTTGTCGCTTTAGGTACTGACGGTTATGGCCGTTCAGATAGTCGCGAAGCGCTACGTAGCTTCTTTGAAGTGGATAGGTATTATGTGGTAGTTGCCTCACTTAAAGCATTGGCAGATGAAGGTAAATTGCCAGCAAGTAAAGTAACTGAAGCGATTGTTAAATACAAGTTAGACGCTAACAAGCCTAACCCAACTACCGTTTAAAAGGACGCACAGATGGCAATTCAAGACATATTTGTCCCAGATATCGGTAATTTTGATAGCGTGGATGTGATTGAAATATTAGTAAAAGCGGGCGACGAAATTGCAAAAGAAGATTCGCTGATGACAGTGGAATCAGACAAAGCTTCGATGGATATTCCTTCGCCGTTTGCTGGCGTGGTGAAAGAAGTCAAAATGAAAGTGGGCGACAAAGCCGCCCAAGGGGGGTTGATTTTGACTATGGATGTGACTGAAGTTGCGGCGAAACCTTTAGTTAAGGTTGTAGAAGCACAAGCCCTTGCTGTGGCGGAAAAGCCGACAGCCATTGTGGTGGATATTCCAGAGCCAAGCCGCCCAGCGCCCGAGCCACCTAAAACAATCGCACCAGCGCACCAACCTGCGCCCGTCGGTGCTAGTGCGGTGGTTGACCTAGGTAAACTATCACACGCGAGTCCATCGGTACGTAAATTTGCCCGTGAATTAGGCGTAAATTTAGCTTTTGTTCAAGGTAGCGCGGCCAAAAACCGTATTGTGCAACAAGATGTGCAAGCCTACGTAAAAGATGAATTAGCTAAACCACGTACAGAAAACATGGGTGCAGGTTTGGGTAGCCTAGCCACTTTAGCCATGCCTGTGATTGACTTTAGCAAGTTTGGCGACATTGAAACCAAACCGCTATCACGCATTAAAAAGCTTTCAGGCGCTAACTTGCACCGCAATTGGGTGACTGCACCGCATGTGACTCAGTTTGACGAAGCTGATATTACTGACTTGGAAGACTTCAGGAAGTCTATGCAAGCCGATGCTGAAAAGCGTGGCGTAAAGCTCACCATGTTGGCATTTTTAATCAAAGCTTCAGTGAACGCGCTTAAAGCTTATCCAAACTTTAATGCCTCACTTTCGCCAGATGGCGATAGCTTGATTTTGAAAGATTATTACAACATCGGTTTTGCTTGCGACACGCCAGATGGTTTAGTAGTGCCTGTGGTTAAAGATGTACAGCAAAAAGACGTGCTGGATATTGCCCGCGATTTGATGGATTTATCAACCAAAGCCCGCGAACGCAAACTTAAAGTAGAGGAAATGCAAGGCGGCTGTTTCACCATTTCTAGCTTAGGCGGTATTGGCGGCACTATGTTTACACCGATTATCAACTGCCCGGAAGTGGCAATTCTAGGTGTTTCACGCGCCAGCATGCAGCCAGTGTACGATGCTAAAACCAAAGTTTTTGAGCCGCGCTTGATGTTGCCTATGTCTCTTTCCTACGATCACCGCGTGGTTGACGGCGCTGATGGTGCTAGATTCACTAGCCACATGCGTATGATGCTGAGTGATGTACGTAGATTGCTACTTTAATCTTTAATTAACCTATCGGCAAAGGCGCTATCCTCTCAGTCATCGCTGAGAAGCTAGCGCTTTTTATTATATGAGCACCTATATTAAACCTTGTATAATCTCACTTTTTAATGCAATGTCAATTTCGACGAGATGCCCAGTACAGCGGGTTTTCTACGGGTATAACCTACGTCTAATGGAAAATCTCGGATTAAAGCTCCGCTTGCTTATTTTCTTGCATACAAAATACAGCAAAGAAACTCACTACTGCCATTGTGCTTACATAATAACCAACCCAATCCAAACCACCACTTTCCACCAACAACTGCGAAACAAAAGGTGCTGTTGATGCGCCTAAAATTCCACCCAAGTTATAGGCCAAACCTGCGCCGGTATAGCGCACTTCCACTGGGAATTGTTCTGGTAGAAAAGCGCCCATAGGTGCAAACGTTGCGCCCATTAACAATAAGGCTAACGATAAAAACAGGGTGACTTGTAATATTGAGCCACTTGCCATGAGTGGGTTGAGTGTGAAACCAGCTAATATGGCCAGAAAACAGCCCGTCATTAATACTGGTCTACGGCCGAATTTATCGCTCAAACTGGCTGAAATTGGCGTGATTACGGTCATAAAAACCACTGCCACACAGAGCATCTGTAAAAAATCAGCGCGTGGAATATGTAAGGCTTTAGTACCATAACTTAAGCAAAATACCGTGGCGGTGTAAAACAGGTTGTAGCATACCGTCATGGCGAATGCCCCCAATAAAACTGGGCGCAAGTGCGTCTTTAATAATACTTTAAAGGGTGCTCTATGCGTATGGTGTTGCGCCAATACTTTGGCAAAAGCGGGTGTTTCTGCTAATTTAAAGCGCACATATAAACCGACTAACACTAGCAAAGCGCTGGCAAAAAATGGAATGCGCCAGCCCCAAGATTTAAATTCAGCTTCGCTTAAAAATAGCGTTAAGGCTAAAAAACTTAAAGTGGCGAGTAAAAAGCCAATGGAAGGCCCCATTTGTGGAAACATACCAAACCAACCACGCTTACCGGCAGGCGCACTTTCTGTGGCAAGTAATGCGGCACCACCCCACTCGCCGCCTAATCCTAGGCCTTGTCCGAATCTGAGTATGCACAACAATATCGCAGCCCAAGTGCCCAATGTGTCGTAACCCGGCAAAAAGCCGATGAGTAAAGTAGACAAACCCATCACCAGCAATGATGCGGCCAAGGTGGCTTTTCGGCCAATTTTATCGCCAAAATGGCCGAAAATAATCGCCCCCAAAGGCCGTGCGACGAAGGCGATGCCAAAGGTTATAAAGGCATTTAAAGCTTGCGCGGCAGGGTCACCAGCGGGAAAGAATACTTGCCCTATCACCAAGGCCGACGCCATTGCGTAGATATAAAAATCGTAAAATTCAATGGCTGTGCCTATGAAACTCGCAAAGGCAATGTGTGTGGTAGAAGGTGAAGTCTTGGCGTTCAAAATAGCGCTTTCATTTGGTATTATTTAATTGTCAGCTTAAATGATTACACAAACTTTTACTTTTATGGAGATTTAAGTTTTATGACATGTCATTTGCGTATAAAATTGGCAACCTTACGTAAAGTACGCAAACCTTAAAATAGTTAAAGAATATATAAAACAGTGCAAATCGGCCCACACATTCTCAAAAACAATCTAATCGTCGCGCCTATGGCTGGCGTAACAGATAGACCATTCCGTCAGCTTTGCAAAAAGATGGGGGCTGGTTTGGCTGTTTCTGAAATGGTGACGTCTAATTCATTGCTTTATGGCAGCGAAAAAACTTTGCGCCGCGCCAATCACGAAGGTGAAGTAGACCCGATTTCTGTGCAAATTGCTGGATCTGATCCGCAAATGATGGCAGATGCTGCAAGGCATAATGTGGATAACGGCGCACAGATTATTGATATTAATATGGGTTGCCCGGCCAAGAAAATTTGCAATGTCATGGCTGGTTCTGCTTTGCTTAAAGATGAGCCGCTGGTTGCACAAATTCTACGAGCGGTTGTGGACGCGGTCAATATACCCGTCACTTTAAAAATTCGTACTGGTTGGGATAAAAATAATCGCAACGCCGTACAAATTGCCAAAATGGCTGAAGATTTAGGCATTCAAGCCTTGGCCATGCATGGTCGCACACGCGCTTGTTTATACACTGGCGATGCTGAATACGACACCATTGCTGCGGTTAAACAAGCTATTAAAATTCCACTGATTGCCAATGGCGATATTACTACACCAGAAAAAGCTCAATTTGTGCTGGAATATACTGGCGCAGATGCGGTAATGATAGGTCGCGCAGCACAAGGTCGGCCTTGGATATTTCGTGAAATGGAACACTTTATTAACACTGGCGAGCATTTACCACCGCCAGAAGTGACGGAAATTCGCGAAGTAATGTTAACGCACTTGCATGATTTATATGAATTTTATGGCGAGCTCACTGGCATGCGTATGGCGCGTAAGCATATTTCTTGGTACACCAAAGGTTTAAAAGATTCTGCTAATTTTCGCCATAATATGAATACACTACAAACCATACCGTTGCAATTGGCTGCAATTGATGCATTTTTTGATCACTTACAGAGTCGTGATAATCGCTTGCAGTACGAAAGCAATGATAATGTTGAAACCGCTGGCCTTATTGAAACCAGCCCAACCCTTAAGGTCGCTTAATGAATAAATGTGAACTCGCAAATAGTATAAAATCGTCTTTAGATCAATACTTTAAAGACTTGGATGGTGAACCACCTCATGCGATATACGACATGGTGTTGAGTTGCATAGAAAAGCCTTTGCTTGAATATGTAATGCAGCACACCGCTGGCAACCAAAGCAAAGCAGCAGAAATTTTAGGCTTGAATCGCAACACCTTGCGTAAGAAAATCCAGCTCTACCATATTGAGTAACTTTAATTGAAGTTAATTTAAAGTTACTCAGCTTTAGTTTTATTAAGATTTTAGATTTATTACAGCTTTAGATTTATTAAGTTCCACCTCCCTTTAGTCATCAACTTCATTAGAGCTTTCAAATGGCAACTATTAAACGTGCGCTTATCAGCGTTTCTGACAAATCAGGCATTTTAGAATTAGCACAGGCACTTACCCAGCTAAATGTAGAAATATTATCCACCGGCGGCACCGCTAAACTATTCCGCGAACACAATATTCCTGTCATTGAAGTCAGTGATTACACTGGCTTTACCGAAATGTTAGATGGCCGCGTTAAAACTTTACACCCAAAAGTGCATGGCGGCATTTTAGGTAGACGCGATTTACCTGAACACGTAGCCGCAATGAAAGCAGCCAATATTCCAAATATCGACATGGTGGTGGTGAATCTTTACCCGTTTGAAGCGACCGTTGCAAAACCAAACTGCACGCTAGAAGATGCGATTGAAAACATTGATATTGGCGGCCCAGCGATGGTGCGCTCTGCGGCTAAAAATTGGAAAGATGTCGTCGTATTAACCGATGCCAGCCAATATGCAGACTTAATCAGCGAGCTACAAAGCACAGGCGGCGCGGTGACTGAAGCCACGACGTTTGCATTATCTGTGGCCGCATTTAATCGCGTTGCACAATATGACGCTGCCATTAGTAACTATTTATCTGCCATTGATTACACTGCCAGCATGGTAAGCAATCAAGCGGTTGCGCAACAGTTTCCTGCGCAAAGTAATAGCAACTTTATTAAAGTGCAAGATTTACGTTACGGTGAAAACCCTCATCAACAAGCGGCTTTTTATCGCGATTTGAACCCAGCACCGGGCTCATTAGTCACGGCGCAGCAACTGCAAGGTAAAGAATTAAGCTACAACAACATTGCCGATGCTGACGCTGCTTGGGAAACGGTCAAGTCTTTTGACACGACATCATGCGTGATTGTAAAACATGCCAATCCATGCGGCGTGGCCTTAGGTACTACGGCACTTGAAGCCTACACAAAAGCCTTTCAAACTGACCCTAGCAGCGCATTTGGCGGCATTATTGCGTTTAATACTACGGTTGATAAAGCGGCTGCTGAAGCCGTTTCTAAACAATTTGTTGAAGTATTAATTGCGCCCGATTACACGGCAGAAGCCTTGGCGATTTTTACCGCTAAAGCCAATGTGCGCGTGCTTAAAATTGCTTTACCTAAAGGTGGCGCTTCAGATTGGGAGAAAGGCCGCAACTCACACGAAACTAAGCGCGTGGGTTCAGGTTTGTTGATTCAAACCGCTGACAACCATGAAATTAGCCAGTCTGATTTAAAAATTGTGACTAAAAAACAACCAACGCCGCAACAAATGGCTGACTTATTATTTGCTTGGCGCGTAGCAAAATATGTAAAATCAAACGCCATTGTATTCTGTGGTAACGGCATGACATTAGGCGTAGGCGCAGGCCAAATGAGCCGCGTAGACAGCACCAAAATTGCCGCGATTAAAGCGCAAAATGCTGGCCTAACGCTTAAAGATTCTGTCGTTGCGTCTGATGCGTTCTTCCCGTTCCGCGATGGTATCGATGTATTAGCAGAAGCTGGCGCTAGCTGTGTGATTCACCCAGGTGGCAGCATGCGCGATGAAGAGGTGATTGCCGCTGCTGATGAACATGGCCTAGTGATGGTGGTGACGGGTATTCGTCATTTTAGACATTAGGCACCCATTAAGCGATAGTGAATCGGAAAATATAGCAATGAAAATACTGGTCATAGGTGGTGGTGGTCGTGAGCATGCGCTGGCATGGAAAATCGCCCAAAATAAAGAAGTTAGCCGTGTGTATGTAGCCCCTGGTAATGCCGGCACTGCAACAGATCCCGATATGGTGAACGTGCCTATCACTAGCGTGACTGATTTGGTTAAATTTGCGCAAGATGAAAAAATTCACCTGACCATTGTCGGCCCAGAAGCGCCGCTGGCAGCTGGTGTGGTGGATGCGTTTCATGTGGCTAATCTTAAAATTTTTGGCCCTACACAAGCCGCTGCGCAATTAGAAGGCTCTAAGGATTTTGCTAAAGCCTTCATGATGCGCCATCACATTCCAACGGCGGCTTACGCGACATTTAGCGATGCCGCAGAAGCGCATGCATATGTGAAGCAACAGGGTGCGCCGATTGTGATTAAAGCGGATGGCTTGGCCGCAGGCAAAGGCGTAGTGGTTGCAATGTCTGACGACGAAGCACATGCCGCGATTGATACCATGTTATCAGACAATAAGCTCGGTAGCGCTGGCGCTAGAGTCGTCATTGAAGAGTTTTTAACTGGCGAAGAAGCGAGTTTTATTGTGATGGTAGACGGCAAAAACATTTTGGCGTTGGCGACTAGCCAAGACCACAAACGTTTGCTGGATGGTGACCAAGGGCCTAACACTGGCGGCATGGGCGCTTATTCTCCAGCGCCTGTAGTGACGCCAGAAATTCACGCCAAAGTGATGCATGACATTATTCGCCCAACGGTGGAAGGCATGGCCAAAGATGGTATGCCGTACACCGGATTTTTATATGCTGGCTTAATGATTTCACCCGATGGCGGTGTAAAAACGCTAGAGTTCAACTGCCGTATGGGTGACCCAGAAACGCAGCCGATTATGATGCGTTTAAAATCTGACTTTGTTGCGCTGGCCGAGCATGCCGTTAATGGCACGCTAGATCAAGCTGTAGCGATATGGGATAGACGCACCGCGCTAGGCGTGGTCATGGCTTCAGCTAATTATCCTGATACGCCAAGATTGGGCGACGAGATTACTGGCTTGCCTAAAAATTTAGAAGATACGCATGTTTTTCATGCTGGTACAGCATTAGTTGATGGCAAAGTATTGACTAGCGGCGGCCGCGTATTATGCGTGACTGCATTGGGTGAAACCGTGAAATTCGCCCAACAGCAAGCCTACAAAATAATCGATGAAATAAAATTCGACGGCGCGCAATTCCGCACAGACATTGCCTACCGCGCCCTTAAAGGTTAAGGCTGTGGATGTGAATACAATGGATACCAAAGCAGTTTTACATTACCTGCAAGACCTGCAATCTCGCATCGTTGAATCTTTAGAATTAGTCGACGGAAAAAACTTTTTGCATGACAGCTGGAACCGGCCTGAAGGTGGTGGCGGTACTTCTTGTATATTAGAAGAAGGTTATGTTTTTGAGCGTGCAGGCGTAGGTTTTTCGCATGTTTTAGGTAGCAAGTTACCGCCAGCAGCCACCATAGCACATCCTGAAGCGGCTGGTCGTAGCTGGGAGGCAATGGGCGTTTCACTAGTATTGCATCCACGTAATCCTTATGCGCCTACCGTACACATGAATATTCGCTTTTTTGTGGCAGAAAAAGAAGGCGAAGCACCTATTTGGTGGTTTGGTGGCGGCATGGATTTAACGCCTTATTATGGCTTTGAAGAAGATTGCGTGCATTTTCATCGCACCAATAAAACCGCTTTAGATGCTTTTGACACGTCACTTTATCCGCAATTTAAAAAATATTGTGACGAATACTTTTACCTAAAACATCGCAAAGAACCTCGCGGCATAGGCGGCATCTTTTTTGATGATTTTAACGAATTAGGCTTTGAGCGTAGCTTTGAATTGCAACGTGCCGTCGGCGACAGCTTTTTACAAGCTTATCTACCGATTGTGCAACGCCGTAAAGACACGCCGTACACGGAAAATGAACGTGATTTTCAAGCTTACAGGCGCGGTCGCTATGTAGAATTTAACTTGGTTTATGACCGTGGCACGCTGTTTGGCTTGCAGTCGAATGGGCGTACTGAATCCATTTTAATGTCGATGCCGCCAGTGGTGAAGTGGCGCTACGATTGGAAACCAAGCGTAAACAGCCCGGAAGCTAAACTTTATTCCGATTTTTTAATTGATAAAGACTGGCTTTCAGTCGCTTAATTGCTGGCTTTAAATAAATGAAAAAACCGCAGACTGATACGCAAGACCTAGCTAAAGACCTAGCTAAAGACCTAACTAAAGACCTAGCAAAAGCCCAGGCACAAGACTTACTCAACTTTATTGATGCCAGCCCCAGCCCTTGGCATGTGGTCAATACCGTTGAGCAGCGTTTAATCAGTCACGGGTTTACCCAGTTACACGAAACGCAAGCTTGGCAACTTAAACCTGACTATCGTTATTATGTGGTTCGTGGCGGCGCTTCTATTATTGCCTTTACTATCGGCAACCATACGCTCACCGAAACTGGCTTTCGCATGGTAGGCGCACATACCGATTCACCCAGTTTGCGACTCAAACCCAACACCGCTTATGCTGGCGATGGCTTGGTGAGAATAGGCGTAGAAGTGTACGGCGGGCCAATTTTAGCGACATTTACCGACCGTGATTTAAGCGTAGCAGGACGAGTCAATGTTCGCACTAGCGCTGGCTTTGAAGCGCGCTTAGTAAAGTTTGACGATGCCCTGATGCGCTTGCCAAACCTAGCGATACACATGAATCGCGAAGTGAACGACAAAGGTTTGTTGTTAAATAAACAAACTGGGCTGCCACTTATTTTTGGTGAAACTGAAGCTGGTGTTGAAGCCGACAAACAATTTTTAACGCATATTGCAGACGCGCTAGCCGTTGAAGTAAAAGATATTTTAAACTTTGAGCTCAATGTATTCGACACGCAAAAAGGTGTTTTTTGGGGTGCTGATCAAGAGTTTATTGCCGATAGTCAGTTAGATAATTTAGCCTCTTGCCATGCTGCTTTAACGGCTTTGCTAGCGACAGAAAACCCAGTCTCCACTTGCGTCTGCGCTTTATTCGACCACGAAGAAGTCGGCAGTGAAAGCGCGACGGGTGCCAGCGGTAGCTTTTTAGCTGATATCGTCAGTCGCATTGCCATCAGCCTACAATTGAGCGAAGAAGCGCGACTACAAGCCATGGCACAAAGCTTTTTTATTAGTGCCGATATGGCGCATGCTTATCATCCAAACCACGCTGTGGCCTATGAGCCTGAGCATCATGCTTTGGTCAACAAAGGTCCCGTCATTAAAACTAATGCCAATCAACGCTATTCAACCAATGCTGATACTGCGGCGCGTTTTATTATGCTGTGCGAACGTACCAATGTGCCTTATCAGCAATATGTGCATCGCACAGATTTAGGTTGCGGCAGCACCATTGGTCCTATCGTCGCGTCCAATTTAGGTGTGGCTAGCGTAGATGTCGGCTCACCAATGTGGGCCATGCACAGTATTAGAGAAAGTGCGGGTGTGCTGGATCATAGCTACATGATTGCGTTATTAACCGAGATGTTTAATAGCTAATGTTCTATTATTAGCGCTAATAATTAGCTAGTATATGCACTAGCGACAAACTATAGGGCTCAATATATGCACAAGCGTCTTCTTCGCACCAAACCGATTGTAGAATACAACAACAGCGGTCTTAAAAAATGTCTTTCTGCCTTTGACTTAGCCCTTTTAGGCATAGGCTGCGCCATCGGCACTGGGATTTTTGTGCTAACAGGAATCGCGGCCGCTACTCAGTCTGGCCCAGCGGTAGTATTGTCATTCATCATCGCTGGAGTAGCGTCAGCATTTGCCGCGCTTTCTTATGCCGAACTTGCGGCCTCAATCGGTGGATCAGGCAGCGCTTACGGCTACAGCTATGTAGCTTTTGGCGAATTTATCGCATGGGTGATGGGTTGGATTTTACTGCTTGAATATGGTGTAGGTGCGGCGGCGGTGGCCAATGGTTGGGCTGGATACTTCATCAATACGCTCGCTAACTTTAACATTCATCTGCCAGAAGCGCTTACTAAAGCGCCTATATTGGGTGGCTTTATTAACCTGCCAGCGTTTGCCATCATTTGGGTGCTGACTATTTTATTGATGATAGGCGTTAAAGAAAGCGCCCGCTTTAATAATATTATCGTTGTGATTAAACTCACTACCATCGCTATTTTTATCGCGTTAGCTTCTATGCATATTAATAGTGATAACTGGCATCCTTTCATGCCATTTGGCTGGTTTAGTACTTTAGAAAACGGTAAAAATGTAGGTGTATTAGCTGGCGCGTCTTTGGTATTTTTTGCTTACTTTGGATTTGATGCCGTATCCACGGCGGCAGAAGAAGCCAAAAATCCACAACGTGATTTACCGATAGGCTTAATTGTATCGCTCTCATTTTGTACCATTATCTACATTATCGTTTCCGCTTTACTCACTGGCATTGTGCCTTACACCGCCTTAAATGTATCTTCACCTGTGGCCTTTGCATTAAAAGAAATCGGCTACACTTGGGCATCCACTTTGGTGGCCACTGGCGTATTAGCCGGCCTTATTACCGTATTACTGGTTTTACTTTACGGCTTAACTCGTATACTTTTTGCCATGAGCCGCGATGGTTTAATTCCACCAATATTCTCGCAAATCAATCCAGACCGCCAAACGCCGACGAAAATAATTCTGATGTGTGGTGCTGTGGTTTCTATTGTGGCAGGCTTTATTCCACTGGGAGAACTCGCAGAAACCGTCAACATAGGCACTCTGGCGAGCTTTATCATGGTATGTGTGGGCGTTATTGTCCTGCGTAAACGGCAACCTACGCTTAAACGACCATTCAAAAACCCATGGAACCCATTGATTCCTGCGCTGGGCATTTTATCCTGCGGAGCGTTGATGACATTCTTGCCTGCGGTCACTTGGATGAGATTTGGTATATGGATTTTGATCGGGGTAGTGATTTACTTTATTTACTCGATGCATCACAGCAAGTTAAACAAATAAATAGCCACCAAAATCTTCGCCATTAAAAAAGCCAGTCAAATCGACTGGCTTTTTATTGGTTTTAGAACCTAAGTAATTTATATCAAATTACAGGCTTAATACCCACTCAACGACAGTTTTAATATCTGCATCTTTAACTTGTGGGCTGTTTGCTGGCATAGGCATAGGACCCCAAACACCACTACCACCCGCTTTAACTTTAGCCACTAATTTTGCTTCAGCCGTTTTGTCACCTTTGTATTTTGCCGCAACATCTTTATATGCTGGGCCTAATACTTTTTTATCGATACTGTGGCAAGCTAAACAACCACTTTTTTGTGCTAATGCTTGAGCTGCGGCTGCGTCAACAGCGTTTGCCTGAGCTGCAACTAACATAGAACCAGCTGCTGCGATTGCTAATAATAATGCTTTCATGCTATCTCCTTGAAATTACACTTAATGATTAATTTTTTTCATTTTCTACAACTGGCAATGATACCTACAATTACAATGGGCAACAAGTTAAAGCTAGGTCAATTTAAGCTAGGTCAACCAATTAGTTGCGCCATTCCAACACTTTAATGTTGATTAAACAAACTCGTTAATTTATCAACACCTTGTAGGCACACAACGCCCTAGCAAAGCCATGCGTTGACATCATTTAACAAACTTCTTTATAAAGTTTTTGGTCAGGTTTTCGCAGTTTTATCCAGAAAAAAATAGCTAATTCTGGGAATAACGCGATATAACTTCACTGCGTCATTACTCTCAATCTTCAGCATCACAAGATAAGGTTGCCCGTGTGGCTCGCCTTAAATATTCAATAGTTGGTTTGCGCAGTCTGTAAAAGCTAGTGGCTGGTTAAAGTAACTCTAAAGAATACTCGGTCACCATGGTGTGAGACTCGCCAGGGAATATCGTCACGCTATTTTCCATGGCATTAGCGGATTCTACGCAGAGCATTTTGCGCCACTCTTCTGCTGCCCCCATATCGCCCATTTGCGCCACTTTTTCGGCCCCTGGCGACCAAATTACCGTGGTGTTACTGCCTGATTTTGCAACGCGAATCGCGCGGTTAAAACCACTATCGCGAATAATGCAGTCTTCATCGCTGTTGATATAGACGCGGTCGAACTCGCCTTCAAATTTTAGCGGTCCGTGTTGCACATTACGCACATAGCCTTCAACTTTATCTGAATAAACTAAATTCTCCAGCCCAGTAATATGCGTGTTTTTAACATCACTGACATTAAAGTAGGTATGAAACGCCTCGCCTATCATAAACGGCTCATTTGCCAGATTTTTGGTGGTTAATTCTAAGCGCAGATAATTGCCTATGGTAATTTCCAGCGTCAATTGAAAAGGATACGAAAGCTGTTTTTTAGCCACTTCCGTTTGCTTCATTTCGAGTAGTAATCGGGTAGTGTCATTCGGTAATTTACAGCTTTTAATGACTTGCCAAGGAATCACTCGCGCAAAACCATGCGGACAATAACTACTATCGGTAGGATGTGCGCCAAACCAAGGCCAGCATATTGGCACGCCGCCACGAATTGAACGTGCTTTTACATATCGCGCGTTACTTGAAAGCCACAGCACTGGCTCTGCTGTTGATTTTGGTTGCCAGTGCATGACATGCGCGCCTTGTAGCGCTATTTTAGCGGTGGCGTGACGATTATCAATTTCAATATAATCGAGACCATTTACATCTTTAACAAAGTGAACATCGTTCGTCTGCACGGTATTAGCGATGTTCGGGTGAGGCAGTACACTTGCATGGGTCATATTGATTTACTTTTTAGCTAATTTTAACGGGATTAAAGTGAATGATAAACGCATTACTTTTCTATCTGAGAAACATCACGTACTGCGCCGTGCGCCGCGCTGGTGCTCATGGCTGCGTAAGCGCGTAAGGCTGGTGAAACTGCGCGAATACGACCCACTGGCTTCCAAGCGTCTTTGCCTTTGACATCCATTTTTGCACGGCGATGCGACATTTCTTCGTCGCTAATGGCCAAATGAATAGTCCGGTTTGGAATATCAATTGCTATCGTATCGCCCTCTTCTACCAAGCCAATCGCGCCGCCTTCAGCCGCTTCTGGCGAGGCATGGCCAATACTTAAACCTGAAGTACCGCCAGAAAAACGGCCATCTGTCAGTAGTGCGCACACTTTGCCCAGATCTTTAGACTTTAAATATGACGTTGGATACAACATTTCTTGCATACCCGGGCCGCCACGCGGGCCTTCATAGCGAATTACCACTACGTCACCCGCCACAATTTCATCGGCCAAAATCGCTTCAACCGTTGCATCTTGGCTTTCAAAAATACGCGCACGGCCAGTAAATTTAAGAATGCTGTCATCCACACCAGCGGTTTTAACAATACAGCCATCCAAGGCAATATTGCCGTACAGCACCGCCAGCCCACCATCTTGCGAATAAGCATGCGCTTTATCACGAATACAACCTTCTGCGCGGTCGTCATCCAGCGTTGGGTAAAGCATACTTTGTGAGAACGCAATCGTCGTTTTAATGCCACCCGGCGCCGCGCGGAAGAATTTTTTAACGTCTTCATCCTGCGTCACCATAATATCCCATTTATCCAAAGCATCGCCCATCGTGGCGCTATGCACAGTAGGCGTGTCACGATGCAATACACCAGCCCTATCCAACTCACCCAAAATACCCATCACGCCACCGGCATGGTGTACGTCTTCCATATGATATTTGGATGTTGCAGGCGCTACTTTGCTTAAACAAGGCACTTTGCGAGAAATACGGTCAATATCACTCATGGTGAAATCAATTTCTGCCTCATGCGCTGCGGCCAGCAAATGCAATACGGTATTGGTTGAACCGCCCATTGAAACATCCAACGCCATGGCGTTTTCAAAGGCTTTAATATTAGCAACATTACGTGGCAAGACTGAATAATCGTCTTGCTCGTAATGGCGTTTGGCGATTTCTACAATCAAGCGACCCGCATTTAAGAACAATTCTTTGCGCGCGCCATGGGTGGCCAATGCTGAGCCGTTACCCGGCAAGCTTAAACCCAGCGCTTCGGTTAAACAATTCATGGAATTTGCGGTAAACATGCCGGAACATGAACCGCAAGTGGGACAAGCTGAACGCTCAATCGCCTCGGCTTTTTCATCGCTGACTTTGCTATCCGCCGCCGCCACCATCGCATCGACTAAATCCAGTTTCAACTCTTCACCTTGCCAATTGACTTTACCCGCTTCCATCGGACCGCCAGACACAAACACCACAGGAATATTCAAACGCAAAGCCGCCATTAACATGCCCGGCGTAATTTTGTCGCAATTAGAAATACACACCATCGCATCGGCACAATGCGCGTTCACCATATATTCCACGCTATCGGCAATTAAATCGCGGCTAGGCAAGCTATACAACATACCGCCATGACCCATGGCGATGCCGTCATCCACCGCAATGGTGTTGAATTCTTTAGCCACGCCGCCCGCTTTTTCAATTTCACGCGCGACCAATTGACCTAAATCTTTAAGATGCACATGACCCGGCACAAACTGCGTAAACGAGTTGCAAACCGCAATAATCGGCTTATCGAAATCACCGTCTTTCATGCCAGTAGCGCGCCATAAAGCGCGAGCCCCCGCCATGTTGCGACCATGAGTTGTGGTACGTGAACGATAAACTGGCATAAGTAAAATCCGTAATGTAATAAATGGTGCAATAAAAGTGTAATTTTAGACTAGCTAAGCCTAACTGGCTAAAGAAATATGCGCTTTTTTGGCTAATTAACGGTGAAATCTCCCGTAGGAGCGGCGCCCCGCCGCGAAGCAATCGTGATTAAACAAACACACATTCAAGCAAGCTGAGATATAGCTTCGCGGCGAGGGCGCCG
>CAINBI010000048.1 GCA_903846555.1 uncultured Pseudomonadota bacterium | reverse complement strand
TTTTAGCGTAACCAGCAATTTTTTGATGTAGGCCAAATGGCTTGATGATTGCAGGGCTATTGGCGCGTACCATCAGCTTTTCTGCCTGCTTACCTGTGTTTTCAGTAACGCCAGCGCTTAAAGTAGCTGCATTTAATGAGTTGCTGATGAGGCTTGCGGTACCAGCGATTAAGCCAAAACCAGCTTTTTGAATAAATTCACGCCGATTATCAAACACTACTTTAGGTGTGATTTCCGAAGGAATAATATCTGATTTTGTTTGAATAATCATGGCTGTTCTCAAGAGATAAAGGTTGGTTCTGAATTGCGTGATTGATTGTTGAGCTAAACTAAAAACACTCGTAATTTCATTAAAACAGATGCTCTGGGAAGCCCGTCTCTATTGCCTCGTAGAGCATGTGCTTTTAGTATTTTTAACCATATTTTCAATACACCATCACTGAATATGCGTGACCGTAAAAGCGTTACCTACGGTCGTTAGTCGTAACCAAGCGCGTCTCCTTACCATTAAATTTAGTTTAATTTAGAACAAGTTTTTAGTTTCTTGATCAATTTCTTCATCTAACAATTTGTCATTCGTATTTTTAGCAATCATTTTTGCATGCTCAACTAGTAACTTGGCCGCTGAAACATCTCCATTTGCCGCTTTAACCTTAGCTAATACATAACTACCTTGTGCCTCAAAGTAAGCGCCGCCCTGCTCTTTTGCAAATTTAATAATTTTATTAAGCACATTTTCAGCGCTGGCATATTTTTTCTCAATGGCGTAATAACGACCAAGCTCAATACTGGAATGTGCATATTGATCTAAAGTACCCGCAGTCTCATTCATTAAATATGCCTTAACTTGATATTCAAGTGCTAAATCATTTTGATTCATGTTGTGGTATGTGAGTGCGATTTTTTCAAAACTTTCAGCGCGTTCATTATCGTTGGCTGCTAGCTTATTACCCAGCATATATTCGGCCAGAGCCTGCGCTAATTGATTTTTCTCTACATAAACTTCGGCAATGGCGTTATGGCCTAAGCGCTCAAATGCGGCATTGCCGGCTTCTTTTGCCTTCAATAAGGTTTGCTGATAACTACCAATGGCTTCATCGTATTGTTTAAGTGTTGCGTAAGTATTACCGACCAATAGCGTGGAAATGGTTTTATCAAAAGCACTGGTAGATTGTGCATCAGCACGCTTAAACGAGGCTAGCGCACTTGTCAGATCGCCTGTAGCTGCAAGAGTGCGCCCTTGGCAAATTAAGGCATCTGTATCATTTTTGTTGCTGTTTAAGGCTTTGCTGGCCTGTTCTAAAGCCGTTGTTGCATTACCTTTATCAAAGGCTAGCTTGCAGGCTGTAGCCTCAGGACTTATTGCATAAACATTGTTAAAAAACAATGCAATAACGATTGAACTTAAAGTAACTTGTAATTTCATTTTTTAATTCTCTTTTTATGATTGCATTGATTAAGTATTTTATTGAATACGCTTGCGCTTGCTTGTGTTAAACACATTTGCTGGCGTTAAACACATTATTTATTACGAATACTACATAAAACTTGCCCAATTGATTGTGCCAGCAGTTTTGGCAAAGAAAAATGGGTTTAATAAAGAACGCTTGCTGTTATAGCAAAGTGTTAATCCAGCTTCATCGACAATGTCGCCGCCAGCTTCACTTAAAATGCAATGTGCAGCTGCCGTATCCCATTCTGAAGTAGCGCCTAATCTAGGGTAAACATCCGCCACACCTTCAGCCACCAAGCATATTTTAAGAGAGCTGCCCATGCGAATAAGTTCAGGCTTCACCCCTAAGTTATTTTCAAGATTCTGCATGAAATTCATCATTCTTCCATCAGTATGAGAGCGGCTACCAGCCACGATAGGCTGCTTGAGATTTAACTCCTTACAATGAATACGAATGGCTGTATTTTGCTTAAGCTGTTTATATGCGCCCTGCCCAAGGCTCGCAAAATATAACACCTCGGCGACTGGCGCGTATACTACGCCTAATACCGATTGCTGGCGGTCTATCAAAGCAATGTTAACCGTAAACTCACCGTTGCGTTTTACAAACTCACGCGTGCCGTCCAATGGGTCTATCAGCCAGTATTGCTGCCATTCTTTACGAATATCATAATCTATTGCTTCAGACTCTTCAGACAACACTGGAATATGCGGGGTGAGTTTAGTTAAGGCACTGACGATGACATGATGTGCGGCTAAATCTGCCTGCGTAAGAGGCGAGTTATCGTCTTTTTTTTCGACATTAAAATCGGTTGCGTACACCTGCATAATGGCTTCGCCAGCCTCTTTTGCGAGGGTAATCACTTGATTTAAGTATTGATGATAAGTTTGATGCGTCATACTTTCTGTTCAAGTTTAAGCCAACAACTCCAGCAAAGCGGCTTTGTCCAGAATTGCCAAGCCGAGCTCTTGAGCTTTATCTAATTTGCTACCAGCATCACTACCAGCCACTACAAAGTCGGTTTTTTTAGACACGCTACCACTCACTTTTCCGCCAGCGTTTTCTATCATTTCTTTTGCGCTATCACGCGATAAATTTGGCAAAGTACCCGTGAGTACAAAGGTTTTTCCTACAAAATTGCCTGTGGCAGCTTGTTTACCCTCGGTTTCAGGCCAGCTAATACCTGCCGCCAGCAACTCGGCGATCACTGTTTGATTGTGCGCTTCACCCAAAAAATTAGTAATGGACTCAGCAACCACAGGCCCAACGTCATTGACCGCGCGTAAATCATCCAAACCAGCCTGCATTAAGGCGGGTAAATTACCAAAGTGTTTAGCTAAATCTTTAGCGGTAGCCTCGCCCACATTACGCATGCCAAGCGCGTAAATAAAACGTGCCAGCGTTGTTATCTTGCTACTTTGTAAGGCATCTAAAATATTTTGTGCCGATTTAGTCGCCATCCGATCTAGGCTACTTAAAGACAATAAATTCAATTTATAGATGTCCGCCAGCGTATGCACCAAGTTAGCTTCTACTAATTGATCCGCCAGTTTTTCGCCTAAACCTTCAATATCCATTGCGCGACGGCAGGCATAATGGGTAATGGCTTGCTTGCGTTGTGCTGGGCAGAATAAACCGCCAGTGCAACGTGCAATCGCTTCGTCAGCCTGCTTTAATATGTGTGAGCCGCACTCAGGGCAAACTGTAGGCATTTCAAATCGGCGCGCATCAACGGGTCGTCTTTCTAGCACCACATTCACCACTTCAGGAATCACGTCACCCGCCCTACGCACACTGACGGTATCGCCAATATGTACATCTTTACGGCGGACTTCATCTTCATTATGCAGTGTGGCGTTAGTCACGGTAACGCCACCCACAAATACTGGCTTTAACCTTGCTACGGGGGTAATTGCACCAGTGCGCCCTACCTGCACGGTAATATCTTCCACCACCGTCAGTGCTTCTTGTGCAGGAAACTTATGGGCAATGGCCCAGCGTGGCGCTCTGGAGACAAAGCCTAATTCGCTCTGCTGGTTGAATTGGTTCACTTTATAAACCACACCATCAATGTCATAAGCTAGTTTGTCACGCGCCAATCCAATTCTTTGGTAGTAATCTAGCAAACCTGTCAGACCTATCACTACCTTGCGCTCGTGGCTTACAGGAAAACATAGCTCAGCCAAATAATCCATCGCCTCGCTATGACTACGAATGTTAGGTACGCCCTCTGCGGCACCTAAACCATAGGCAAAAAAACTTAAAGGCCGAGTCGCGGTTATCTTTGCATCTAATTGGCGTAGACTGCCAGCCGCAGCGTTGCGCGGATTGGCGAATAATTTATCACCTTTGACCAACTGCGCTTGATTGAGCCTTTCAAAATCACGCTTAAACATTAAGACTTCACCACGTACTTCAAGTAATTTCGGTGGATTCTCACAATGTAAACGCATCGGAATCGCTCGCAAAGTGCGTAAGTTATGTGTCACATCTTCACCGGTATAACCATCGCCGCGCGTGGCACCTTGGGTAAAAAGGCCTTCTTCATAAGTTAATGTAATGGCCAAACCATCAAATTTAGGTTCAACAGCGTACTCGATATTTTCTTGCCCTAGCGTCTCACAAACCCGTTTATCAAAAGCTTCTAACTCGCTATTTTCAAAGGCATTATTGAGTGACAACATGGCTTGTCTATGCGTAATACTGTTGAACGCATTGACTGCAGAGCCGCTTACGCGTTGGGTGGGAGAGTCTGGTGTGATTAAATTAGAATGTTGATTTTCTAGGCTTTGCAATTCGCGATAAATCTGGTCATATTCACTATCTGGCACTGATGGTGCATCAAGTGCGTAATATTCGTAATCGTATCGCGCAATCAGTTCACGCAACTCAATGATACGTTGCTCTGTCATATCAGCCATTTAATTTTCTCTATTTAAACAAAGCGAAAATTAAGAAAACAATCTGAGTGCGCTGTCTGACCCAGGGATAATGCCACGCACCAACATGGTGGCATGAATAACTTTTAATTGATGACGGATTTTTTCGATTTGAATATCGCTTAATGCTTTATTGTTATCATCTACGATTAAAGCGTTTAAGCCAACTTCCATTTGTTTAGCCACTTGCACCATTTGTATAAAAGCCTCTGCACACTGCTTAACATGAGGGATATCTAACTGAAAAGTAACGCCTTTTACCACTGAACTCCTGAGCATGTCTGGATTAAACGGATTAGCTTCGCGATTAAACATCACGAATAATAATGGTGCTTTTTCATTATTTTCAGGTGCTTTTGCTGAAGTATCAAAATACTTGAAAGTGCCGTCAGAAGCCAGCGTAAAGCCCTGCGCTTCAGCCAGGCCCCGTAATTTAGTCCCTGTAAATGCACCATTTTCAACATGCACAAGATGAAACCCCATTGTTTTATCGACCTCAATGCAAAATGTATCAAGCGCTGCTGCAGTTGCAAGAGCATCACCAGCACTTTGCCACTCAACATGCGCGTTAATATCTAACCCTAATGTTTCAACGGCTAGTTGAAAGCGATTAAGCATATTGCGCGAGACTGCACCTGCTCGGTCTGCTAGTTGCAAACTGCAGCTAAGCCTAGAAATCTGTTGATTGGGCGCCACTTCTTTTAACAAACACCACTGCTGATTTGCACTCAAATGTGAAGTTAAGGCATGCACGAAAATAGGTTTGTCGTGATCATTGAATAAATTTGTTAGCGCGTCGTTTAAGGCGCTAATCGGCATCTCAGTAGCCAAATACAAGACTGCAGTCAAATCCATTTGCGCATGTAGCATGGCTGGTAAGTTTAATTCAGGCAATGAAGTCTCAAGCGGTGACTCTTCTGGGCTTTGCTCTGGGTATGGTTGAATGGTATTTTCAACAGCCACTAACTTGCTTGATTTAAAAGGTGCGGGTGTATTGGCTATCTGTTCAAAAGGCAAGTTTTCATCGTCTAAATTAGCTTGATTTTTTTGGCTGAATGCCTCATTAAATATGGCTTTAATGTCATTATGTTGTGCTGGTTTTACCTCAGCAGATATTTCTGCGTAACTGTCAATTTCCGTATTATAGATTTTGGTTTTTAGCTCACGGGCAGACAAATCGCCTGATATCAACTCGGATAGTTGCGTAAAAGCCTCGTCAATCGAAATGTTATCAGTAAAGTTGCTTTCTTGAGACTCATTCTGATTAAGCTTTAAAAATCGATTAGATGCATCTGATTTTAATGCTTCGTCTTCTAAGGCATTATCCCCAATAGAATTTATTTCACCGTCAAAATTATTTGCTGCTAGCGAACTGTCGAAGGTGAAGTCATCCATATCAGGGTCATCAATCGAAGTATATGCACTATTAGAATCGAATTTTGAGGTGTCAAATTTTGAAACATCTAGATTTGAAACGTCAATTTCGGGGTCATCAAGCAAGGCATCACTTTGTAATGGTGAAAAGCTACGCTCAACTTGTTGATGAAAGCGCCTCTCCTGCCACCAATTAGCAATAATAACGGTGACGATGATCAGCGTACCAATCAGTATTAACATTATGTACAAATCACTCATTTAAGCTAAACTTTCAACCAATTTTTATCACTAATCTTAACCAACTTAAGGCCATTAACCATTAAGTAGATAGCTCCTCAACCATTCTCACTGCGGCTTCCATGTCCACATCAACAATGCGCGACACACCAGACTCCTGCATAGTAACACCTATCAATTGCTGTGCCATTTCCATCGTTATTTTATTATGACTTACGTATAAAAACTGCGTTTTTTCTGACATTTTTTTCACCATTTCACAAAATCGCTCGGTATTACTGTCGTCTAAGGGTGCATCAACCTCATCCATCAAACAAAATGGCGCAGGATTAAGTCTAAAAAGTGCAAATACCAGTGCCAGTGCAGTCAGTGCTTTCTCTCCACCTGAGAGCAAATGAATGGTGCTATTTTTTTTACCTGGCGGCTGCGCAAATACCTGCATGCCTGTATCTAAAATCTCATTACCAAGCAATTCTAGGCGAGCTTGGCCACCACCAAAAAGCGTCATAAACAGCTCATTAAAGTGACGATTAGCCTCATCAAATGTAGCCTGTAAGCGCCCCCTAGTTTCGCGGTCAATCTTGCGAATAGCATTTTCGAGCGTTTCGCTAGCATCCGTTAAATCGCGGCATTGGCTATCCAAATAGCTTTTACGTGCCAGTTCAGATTCCAATTCTGGAATTGCCGCTAAATTTACCGCGCCTAATGCCTCTATATCCAACACCAACTTACCTCTTTTTATTTCTAAATCAGCGACATTAAGTTTGCTATCTGCGTCGACTAGCTTCAATGCCTCAAACTGATCTGCAAGTTCGGCTTCATTAATATCAGTTGCGATTAACTCAAGCTGACATTGCTCAAAATATAAACGTGATTCTTGTTCAGCTAATCTGCTGGCTTCTAATTTATCGCGTAATGGATGCAATAACCGCTCATTTTGCAACCGAGTGCGTTCATGTTGCTGTAACGCAGCTTCACATTCACTCATATTGTTTCGTGCTGCAATCAGTGATTGCTCTTGTTGCTGCTTGCGATTGAGAGCCGCTTCTAAATTGGCTTTTAGTGTTTCCATTTTAGTTGCCGCCAAGGTACTTTCAACTTCATTGCAGCGTAATTTAAGATGATGCCAATCTTCAACTAAAATATTAATTTTACTATTTAATTCATTGATTTTATTGTTATTTAACTTTAAGTTAAAACCATTTTCTTGGTGCATATGCTCCATCGCCTGCAATTGATTTTGCGCCTCGTTAAAGTTCAATTCAAATACATTTTTATTGGCGTCTGCTATTGATTTTTCAGTTTGCAAGTGTGATAAGTTTTGCGTAATTTCTTCAATTAACTGACCTTTTTGCAATAATTCGACCTTAAGCTTCAGCAACTTCTCATCAGCTAAAACATAATCAGCTAGCATTGTCTTTTCAACTTGCAATGTATTAAGTTGTTGCTGCTTAAGCTGTTGAAATATTAGGTTAAGCTGGTGCGCATTTAGCGTTGCGGCTTTTAATTGCACCGCATGTTTCTGCTGTTCAATACGTAGCGTTTGTAGGCTTAGCTCTAGTTGCGCGACCTGCTCACCAGTAAGTTGCAAGTTTTGCTGCAATTCTGGCAATTGTTTTTGTAATAATTCTAATCGCGACTGTCTTTCTAACACACCATGCACTAAAGAGTCCGCGCCGAAAAATGAGACGCTATGGCGCGTATAAATGTCGCCTTGCCTATTCACTAAACATTCACCGTTATTTAACTTCTGACACTCTGCCGCCACATCAGCATCATCAGCAAGCCAATAAGCACCTGCAAGCCAGTCTTGCAATACAGCCTGATAATGAGGCTCAATTTTATCGACTAATGAATACATCGCAGCTTGCTGATTATCTTTAAGTAAAGATTCAGTTTTAACAAAATGACTCGTAATGGCTAAAGTCAACGCAATCGGCGGTCTGCTATTACAGGTTATTTCTCCATTAGTAATAGCATTAAGCCTCGCGCCTAATATCGCTTCGAATGCGGTTTCCCAGCCTTGTTTTATGCTAATTGCTTGCCAGATACGACTATGATTATCCAAACCTGCACTTTTCAACCAGTCAGTTAAAGCCGCTTCATTAGTACCCGTTTGCATGGATTGCTGAATTTTCGTTAGCGAGTTTATTTCCGCTTCAAGTAGATTCAGTTCACGTTGTTTAGATTGATAAGAATCCCGATTAATTTTAAGCTCAATATTCAGTGACCGCTCGTTTTGCTGCAAGCCAGAAGTATATTTTTCTAAATCAATAATCACAGCTTCTGCGGCTACCAATTCAGCTTGTTTTGTATTGATGGCTTCATCTGGCGTCAGCTGAACACTATCTAAACCCTGCTTAAGTCGCTGTACCTGAGAAGCTGTTTCGGTGATTGTAAGTGTAATATGGCCCGCATTAGCCTGCTCTAAACGAAATCGCTGCTCTGCATTCATCAATGCGGCTTGGCATGTATTGAAAGCCGTCAGCGCATATTGAAATTGTTGAGAATGTGTCAATAGCGCCACGCGTGCAATTTGAATGGTCAACTCCGTGGTTGAGAAATCAACACTTGCGCTTTGTAGCTCAGCGCTTGCTATTAGTAATGCACTTTCAAAATTTGCATGTTGTGCTGTATTTTTTTCAAGCTGAGTACTTAGTTGCTGCAACTGAATTTGCATGCGCTCACGCGCGTCGACAGTGTTTTTAACTTGATTTTCGAGATTAGAAACTTCGGCGTTCAATTCATAGTAAAGCGCCTGCGCTTTGTTGGTAGCCTCTATTGCGCTAAAGTTTTCTTGACGCGCTGATTCCAATGCACTTTCACTACTGCGCAAACTGGCTATTTGCGCTTCTAGCTGATTAACCAGTTTTTCTACAGTACGCTGCGCACTCTCCCAAAGCGTGCTGGCATCACGCTTTTTAAGCAGCCAAACTTGACCTTTAGTTATATTTAAAGTGGCCTGCAATCGATAATATTGCTCAGCCACCAACGCCTGAGATTGCAAGCGTGCAATCTGTTTATCCAGTTCCCGAAGAATATCTTCTACGCGGATTAGATTTTCACGCGTGTCACGCAAGCGTGTTTCTGTTTCACGTCTACGTTCTTTATATTTACTAATGCCAGCGGCTTCTTCTAAAAAAATACGTAGCTCTTCAGGCCTAGCTTCAACAATGCGATTAATGGTATTTTGGCCAATAATGGCATAAGCGCGACCGCCTAAACCCGTACCTAAAAACAGCTCCGCAACATCTCGACGGCGCACCACGGTATTATTAATGTAATAAGCAGAGCCTTTTTCACGCTCGATAATACGTTTAATAGAAATTTCCGCATATTGTGACCACTCGCCAGATGCCCCGCCTAAGCTATTATCAAAGATTAATTCAACACTAGCGCGTGAAATGGGCTTGCGGTTGCCTGAACCATTGAATATAACGGCGTCCATACTATCGCCGCGCATTTCTTTAGCAGATGATTCACCTAATACCCATCGTATCGACTCCATGACATTAGACTTGCCACAGCCATTAGGCCCAACAATACCAACACGTTGCCCATGAATATGTAACGTTGTTGGATCAACGAATGATTTGAACCCAGCGAGCTTTAAATGTGTAAGGCGCAAGTAGATAATCTTAATGAATGAGGTTTAGTGATTACTTGTTTATTATTTGTTCAATTTTATAACAGTAGATTTATAATAGGACAAATTATTTATGATGAATGCCAACATGTCCAACAGTCCTTTGCACGAAAACGTAACCTTATTGGGTGATTTAAATGCTAAACCGTCTAAAACACTAGAAACGTTCCCGAACCCAAACCCTAGCCGTGATTTCCATATTCACATGGAGATTCCAGAGTTTACTTGCTTGTGTCCAAAAACTGGGCAGCCTGATTTCGCAACGATTCATTTAGATTACATTCCTAGCGAACAATGCGTTGAGCTTAAAAGCTTAAAACTTTACATTGTTTCATTTCGCAACGAAGGTTGCTTTCATGAGGCCGTTACAAATCGAATTTTAGATGACCTAGTTGCAGTAACTGATCCGAAATTCATGCGTATCACAGCAAAGTTTTTTGTACGTGGTGGCATATTCACCAATGTAGTCGCCGAGCATCGTAAAGCTGACTGGCAACCATCACCACGCGTAGATTTAGTGCAGTTTGATAGTGAATCCAACGTAAGAGGCTAAAGGTAATTGTTGCCAAAACTTGAATTAAGGTCTGCTTGCCCATAACACATTGATTTTATTGGCACTAAAAACTAATAGTCAGATACTTAGTTAGTTCTCATCCATAAACACCATAAATTATCACTGGCGATCAATTAGCATGCTCTTATGATGCGAGTTTGCTTGCCCATTCTGGTTAAAATCAGCTCAACT
>CAINBI010000047.1 GCA_903846555.1 uncultured Pseudomonadota bacterium | reverse complement strand
TAGCACGTCGTCCTAGTTTCTTACCGGCACAAGTGATTGCTAAGATTGACTCGACAGCCACCCCCAAAAGGCTCATTGCCATTGATAAGACCGCTGTACCAACAGGCAGTAGCATAGACACCGCCACAGGGGTGATTACCGTCCCCACAGGAACGCCAGTCAGTGCGATTGCGGGGGTCACTAAAAATGCCGCGACCTTCACTAACGCAGGTCAGTTTGCACTTTCTGGTACTGGGCTTTTTGTCGTCAACCCTAAGCTCATTACACAACCAGCCGTGGGCGTGACGGATACTTATGTCGTCACTATGAATAATAGCTCAGGTGGCGGGACTACCTTAGCCACAGTGGTCGTTTCCCATGGCTCAGTGAAGATTGATAGCATCGTGATGGGTTCAGAAACAAACTTGCCAGTTGGTGCTGTGGTCAGCGGTGGGCTCACTTGGACACGCAACAACAGCACGGTTGTCGCACCAGGATCTGCCACTTGGACTGTAGCCAACGCCACTTGCAATGCATTAACTGCACAGGGCCTTCCAGCGGGCTCATGGCGCCTGCCTACCATGGAAGAATTCTCTGCTTTACATACTGCAGGCACCAGTACGCTTACTGCCGCAGGCTGGGCGTTGGACTACACCTGGACGTCTACCACTTTTCCTAATTACAATTACGTCTACTTCAGCCTGAGCAGTGGTGCTGCTCTCATGCAGCCCAGCAACGACAGCACCCCCTACGCCTTCTACGTGTCGTGTGTTCACTAGAGCCTTTCGCGTGTGAATAATGCGCTTTCACTCTTTTCTTACTGCTTTAGCAGTGTAGGAAATAGGGGAAGCCAAGTGCTGGCTTAGCGCATATATTCCAGGGTGAAGACCCTTGCGGTCTGATTTTTTGTTTTATAGCTGCTCCCAAACACAAAGGCATGATAAGCCCACGCATGGGTCAGTTTTTGAAAGGAGATTACGATGGCTTACAGTCAAGACTTACGTCAACGCATCCTGTAATTTATACGTCAAGGTGGAGGGCGAACGGAAGCTTCTAAGCATTATGCAATTAGTGAGCGCACCGTATATCGATGGCTGTCTCAACCTACTAACTACCAACCGCAAAAGCCAGGACCTCGCACCAACCGTAAATTTGATCGAGAAGAGCTCATTGCTATTGTGCAAGCGCTGCCAGATTTGATGCTCAAAGAAATTGCAGCACAACTGGGCGTTCAAGTGAATACGATTAGCAGAACACTCATCAACCTTGGCGTCACACGTAAAAAACGCTGCGATATGCCCAAGCATTCAAACCACACCAACGCATTAAACGACGACGTTTTCTCAAGCGAGCGTATCTCGCCAAGCAAGCTAAGCAGCCCATGGTTTATGTGGATGAAACAGGCTTCTCACCCACCACACATCGGCAATATGGCTGGGGAAAGCGAGGGCAACGCGTCTATGGACTACAGAACGCCAATCAGCGACCTCGCACCAGTTTGATAGGCGGTTATCTGAACCATCAATGGATTGCACCAATGTTGTTTGAAGGCACTTGCAATACGGAGGTATTTAATCAATGGCTTCTGCATATGTTATTGCTAGGCTTGGTCACAGGGTCGGTGATTGTGATGGACAACGCCGCATTCCATAAATCAGCGGAAACCATCGAGATTATTGAAGATGCGTGCTGTGGCGGGTTTTGCGCTCATGTGAATTTAGTCTCTTGAAGTAGGCTTTTTTCGGTCCGGGCATGCGTCGGCGATGATGGAGTTGATGTTGTTTGCTCTCAGTTATAATTCAACCAACCGCAGGTTTGTATCAAAACGAAAAATCGGATGGCTGAAAAAACTGGATTCCAGTGATCCCCGCCCTTTCACAAGCAGCTTTTACCCTTTCATGAACGACTATGACTTGACAATGTTCCGCAAGCCGAAACATCAGCGACTCTTCAATTCGATTTTCATCCAACGCCAAAGCGTTTATGAATTCAATTGTGTCCGGAAAATCTGGATGCATGTCGATGTCAGATGCAGCAAAATCGACACACCTGATACGACCCACGATATTTGCAAGCTGGTAGTCTTCATTCGATATCCCGCTTCCTAGGCCAATTATTTTAGTTGGATAATAGTCAATGTTATCCACGCCTTCACCCATCAAAACCTGCCTCAATCGGGAGGAAAACAGCAGGCCCCGTGTACCGGGGGCAATCAAATTATCGGTTAGCGTTCCGATGGACTCTTCATTCGCATTGATGACGATCAAAGGCACTGCCGTCAAAACCCTAATGCCATCATCAAAGCTCAAATCTTCCTGTTCAATTACTACAGGAACGCCATGGATCACCATTTCTTCTTCGGTTTTTCGCCAGTTGGTCCATATGAAATGCATTGTTACTAACCCCTATGAATTATTTGCCGCCAACTGTGAATAGCTCTGCTTTCGTTTATTGATTGCATTTGAACGAACCAGCCATTTCCATTGTTCTATTTTAAGTTCGATTTTCATTGGCAGTCTATTCAAATCGCCAATAAGCTTCTTTTGATTACCACAATCACCCTGCAGCTCAGGTATGCAATATTTCACACATCGCTGCACAATCGCTCTGAGCAAAGGGAAATTGACCTTTGTTGCACAATGTTTCTTGGTTTTTCTTGCGAGCCTCATCAACAATTAAAAATCATTCAAACTAAAAGCTAGTCATCATAAGCTTTTTATTGCAATTCTCATCTAAAATAGTCGCATGTCACACGTCCTAATTATAGAAGATGAGTCTGCCATTGCGGATACGTTAATTTATGCTTTCAACGAGATGAGCATTCAAGCCACGCATATGTTATTAGGTGGTGATGCACTGATTGAACTTCATAAGAATCATTATGATTTTGTATTGCTGGATGTCGGGTTGCCTGATATTTCTGGCTTTGATGTGTGCAAGAAAATCCGTGAAACATCGCAGATTCCCATTCTATTTTTAACCGCGCGGAATCATGAGATTGATCGCATTGTTGGCTTAGAAATTGGTGCGGACGATTACGTGACCAAACCCTTTAGCCCGCGTGAAGTGGTTGCCCGTGTGAAGGCTATTTTACGGCGCATTGAAAATTATAGTTCACAAGCAAACCCTGCTAAAAATATTTTCCAATTTGTAGTAGATGAGCTGGCAAACCGCATTCAATATCAGGGTCAGTTTTTAGATCTAACACGGTATGAGTTTCTGCTCCTTAAAACACTCATCAGTCAACCACATCGCGTTTTTTCACGCAGATTGTTGATGGATATTGTTTGGGCTTCCGCAGAAAACACGCTAGAGCGCACGGTGGACGCGCACATCAAAACCTTGCGCGCTAAGTTGCGCGGAATTCATGCGGAAACTGAGGTAATTGTGACGCATCGTGGGATGGGCTATAGCCTCAACGCCTAAGCCATGCGCAAACCAAAAATCAACATCAGCCTCAAAATCTTTCTGGGCTATTTCTTACTCGTGGGACTCACTGCGTGGTTTGTGCTCACCATCGTGGTGGATGAAATAAAGCCTGGAGTGCGCCAAACAACAGAAAATGGCTTGGTAGATACCGCCAATGTGCTGGCAGAGCTTGCCGCTAATGATGTGAAAAATGGCAATATACAAACGGGCAACTTTGCCCAAGCCATTCGCAACTATCAATCTCGCAACACGGCGGCAAGTATTTGGGGTATTGATAAAAAGTCTACCGATTACCGCATTTACATTACCAATACGCGTGGTATCGTAATTTTTGATTCAGATAATATTTCCTTGGGGCAGGATTATTCCCGATGGAACGATGTTTACCTTACCCTACGTGGCAAATATGGTGCACGCTCTAGCCCAGCGATTGTTGCTGGTGATAATGATGACACTATCATGTATATCGCCGCACCGATTAAGGACCGCAAGCAGATTATCGGCTCACTCACCGTTGCCAAGCCTAACCGTGCTCTACTACCTTTTATCGAACGCGCGCAGCTTAAAATCACACGTTGGGGTATTTTGTTGGTTGTATTGTCACTCGCCATTGGTGCGCTGTTTACGTGGCGCTTTACACGTGCCATTCATAGACTAAGGGATTACGCCATTGCTGTATCTCAAGGTAAAAATGCAACCAATCCAACTTCTAGCAATGACGAGCTTGCCGAACTAGCCAGTGCCATGCAGACCATGCGCAACGAGCTAGACGGCAAACAACACGTACAAGATGCCATTCACCAAATTACGCATGAGCTAAAAAGCCCAATTACCGCCATTCAAGCGGCCAGTGAGCTGATTACCCCTGAAATGCCAGCGGCAGATCGGCAGCATTTTCTAAATAACATACAAACACAATCGCAGCGCCTGCAACAAATGATTCAAAACATTTTGGGCTTGGCCGCACTTGAACATCAGCAACAGTTAATGCACCGAGTTCCGCTCAATATCAAGTCGTTAGTTGAAACTCAATTGCAATCACTAAAAGATAAAACGACTAAACGTAATATCCACTTTATACTTAACGCTGATGAAAACTGCATCATCGAGGGCGACACTTTTTTGCTGGGGCAGGCAATCAACAACTTACTTGAAAACGCCCTCGACTTTAGCCCCAACAACAGCACCGTCACGCTCAAATTAGATCACGTTCAACACAACGTTAAATTGAGCATACAAGACCAAGGTGCGGGCATCCCAGAGTTTGCCATTGATAAAATTTTTGATAAATTTTACTCGCTGCCTAGACCTGATTTTTCACTCAATGCTGGGCAAAAAAGCACGGGGCTTGGCTTAAATTTTGTGCAAGAAGTGGTCTTGTTGCATGGCGGAACATTGTCAGTCACCAATTCTGAAGGAGGAGGAGTTGAGGCAGTGATTACGTTGTAAACGTATTCTGGGAATATCGCATACATCGCCATCCCCGCAAAGGCTGGAGCGATAGATTGCTAGAACGATAGATTTTAGTGTTTTTTTCTTACAACCCCATCAACCCGCGCTTTACTCAATGACGGCATAAATGATACCAACTTCACACTCACTTCACGCAAGCGCATCAACACTTCACAGTAGGCCTTTATTCTACAAGTTCTAAAACAATAGGAGATTGTCATGAACCGACCATTTATCTTAAAAGTACTAGGGATTTTTATACTCACCATGCTCATGTCTTGGGCGGTAAGTTATGTAAACTCACTAGTGCTGGAGCGCCAATCAAGGCAACAGGCAGTAAAGGATGACATTGCACGCAGCTCTGCTGGCGAGCAAACCATTTTAGGGCCAGTGTTGACCGTACCCTACATTGAAGAATACGTAGAATATGAAGAATACACTTCAGGTGTAAAAAAACTGCAAAAACCCGTTGTTAGGCGTGATGCATCATTTGCATATTTCTTACCAGAAAACCTTGAACTTACTGGTGGCTTTTCAAATGAGTATAAAAAACTAGGCATTTATAAAGCCTTAATGTATCAGCTTGGTGGTACGGTTAAAGGTAACTTTAGTCTCCCAGCTAGCTTCAATATCCTCCCATTACACAAAGATGGAAAAATTATATTTCAGGCAGCATTCGTAGGCTTGGGAATCAGCGATACCCGGGGCATTAGCGGCAAGCCTGAATTTTCTTGGAATAAACAAGCATTCAAATTTGAGCAAGGTAGCGGCATTGCTCCTTTAGGTAATGGCATCCATGCAACTGTGGGTATTATTGCTGCTGAAAATGCACAAAATATCCCGTTTGAATTCAATCTCAATTTGCATGGTATGGAAAATTTCAATTTTTTGCCAATTGCGGAAAATAACAAAATTGCGCTGCAGTCTAGCTGGCAACATCCACATTTTTATGGCAGTTTTTTACCTGATGCTGCCACACAAAAAATTACACCAGCAGGATTTGAAGCGCAATGGGCAATATCATCACTCTCGAGTAGCAATCAAACCACGTTAAAAAGCAATTTAGCACAAGGTGCATCACGTTGGAATGAAAAATCAGCAGCTCCTGCAGCTGCACCATCAAACTCAAACCATGCCCTTGAAGCGATCTCCGTAAGCTTTGTAGAGCCTATCAATGTATATAGCCAATCAGACCGCGCCACCAAATACGGTCTATTATTCATAGGCTTATCTTTTGCTGGATTCTTTATCTTTGAAATCTTAAAACGCCTACGTATACACCCTGCGCAATATGCTCTAGTGGGCTTAGGAATGGCGTTGTTTTACTTGTTGCTCATCTCATTATCCGAGCATATCGGTTTTGCTTGGTCTTACCTTGCAGCAAGCGCAGCCTGCGTTAGCCTGCTTGGCTATTACCTAAGCTACGTGCTCAATAGCAAAGCACATGGGCTAACGTTCGCAGTCATGCTCGCCGCTTTATATGGCGCTTTGTATGGCATATTGGCTTCAGAAGATAATGCTTTGCTCATGGGTTCACTATTGGTATTCGGCTTGCTTGCGCTCACCATGATTGTGACTAGAAAAGTCGACTGGTACCAAATCGGTGGTGTACCAAATAACTAAGGTATCACACCCTATCATGCAAAAAAATGTGCCGATCATATTATGTAGTATTGATATTACTTATCGCTTGGTCGGTTCTCATTGATTCCGCTGGGCTTATAAAGTGCTGATCCATATTTACCTTGATCATCTTGAATGTTACAAATAACCCCTGGTTGCCAAAATTTAGTTCTGAACCAGACCATGGATGACCATACTTCTTTGGGCTATGCGATTCAATCTCTTCGGGTTGAATTCTCCGCCACTTGTGGCGAAGCTGGCTGAAAGCCAGTGGGTTGAGAAGCGTAGTGAATACCCCGCTGCTTGCGGCGGGGTGCTTTATTCATATCTTTTCTTTACTAGTCTATTGAATGATGTACGGCATACGGACGCTGGGTTCATTAGCAGGCATATCTTTTGTGTTCCTTGTCACCAAAATACAGTTATTAACTTGCGCTGTTGCCCAAACAATTGCATCCGGTAGCTTAATACGTTTCGATTGGCAAATAATCACAGAACACTCTGCCACATTTTTATCAAGAGCCATTAAATTGAAGCCAGTAAGAAAAGATTCTGTACCCGCCCTTGTTTCTGGAGTGGTTCCAACCACCAACTCCATCCATGTGATAACACTAATGGCTGGATCTACATAAAGATTCAATTCATTCTTTGCTTCAACAATACCATTCAGGTAATCAATGAGAATATTGGTGTCAAATAACGCCGATTTTGAGTGGGTTTTTTGGAATTTCCAACATTACTGGGCTATGGGCTGATAGTGCCCACGGACGCTTGCGCACTTAAACTAACTTATTCGTTGGGTAGACACAAGGGAACACTATTACTTTGCGCTAACAGGGAACACTATTACTTCTTACGAATTTCATATTTAACCCATTCTGGATGTTGACGACCTTTTACAGCCTCTGCATTGACAATGAGAGATGCCGCCTGATCCTCCCCAAATAAACGGCTGAGAATGTGAGGTACGTCTAGTGATGCAAGTCCGTACATAATGATAGGCGCGATTTGTAACGCACCTTCAAACACAAAAGGATGATCATCACTGTCAGATCCAGTCCATTTGACAAAAACATGTGAATCATCGGCACCAAGAAACTGCAGTTTGGACTCATAAATTTGATCATTGTCATTCCCCATCCACGCACTCCAGCCTTCCCATTTTCCTTCGTCAGTGAGAATAAGTCCTTCTGTTATATTCCAAGGAAGGTAGTAATTATCTGTAGATGGGATTAATGGCTCAAACAACTCTAGGGAGGGTTCGATCCCACCATCCATGCCTGAATCTTCATCAGACTCAGTGCTGAGGTATATAGCATTGTGTACACGGATATCTGGGAATCGCTCTATGGGGTTGGCAAAAGTACCAGCACCAGGATACGTGGTTTCGATGCTCAACCTGTATATAGCGCGCGTGAGCGGTTTGTACGTCTTGTTACCTATGGTAAGTGTTGAATTATCTGATTGCACAGTATTTCATCCTCTCATTTTGTTCATAGCTCAACGACGTTGTAGAAAAACACGTTGTAGAAAACCCAATTCTATTCGTCCATTTCAGCTTCGGGTAAATTTTTCAAGCCAAACGGTCATCTTCATTTTTTTTGGCTTTTCGCTTTTTAGGCTATTCTCAGTACAACCTAGCTAATCCGCCATGTCGCACCCCGTGCTATATCGGCAATCTCATTTATTCATGCCGTGCGACGTTGCAGCTAGAATGCTCTCGGTTGGCATCATTCCCCCTAAGCATAGGGAAAGTTGGCTTGATAGTGTGTTACGTGAAATAGCTTTCCACCAGGCCGTTACGAGTCGAGGCAAACGAAAAATTCGAGGAGTAAAAAAAGAACCAGTAATTATGGGGCAAGAAAAAGAGGAGATTCCATCAATCAGCCATGTAGCCCAACGCCACGAATTCTTATTAACAAAACAGTATTGGACTCATGTCTGAATTGCAAAATACTCGGGCTTGTCCAACAAACGGTTCAGATTGTGGCTCGCTTCGCGATCACAATCTAACCTTATTCGTTAGGCTTCGACGAATACACCCATGCCGTTTGCGCCAGCAAGTGCTGCAACGGAGTAAAAGTACTTCAATTCAATAGTACTATCATCATTTTCAGAATTCTGAAGATTGTCCGGGTTGTCGAAAAGTTCAAAATCGTCGTTCAAAAATCCAAGAAAGTACGCGATTAGTTTTGAGTGTGTTGCTTGTAAATTGCCTACACAGAAAGACATGTGCAGAATTTGGCTTGACGTGATTCGTGTTTTTTTGGAAAAGAAGCTACCCCATTTGCGTTCAGGTGGTGTTACAGACTCGTAAAGCTCTTTGCGGTTACGTGCGGCATCAATCCCGGTCCCGTCAAAGTGAAAATCATTGATTGCGCGTGTAAGTAATTGGCCTCTGTGGGTACTTAGGTCGTCAGGCAAGCGAGAGAGTATCCACTGCTCAGCTTGCGTGCTTATGGGGTAATGAATGGCACCGCCGCACCCAAAATCGGCAGAACGGAGATTATATGGACAGTTGACGCAATGGGGAGCGAGTTCCTGCAATGGCGCGGCTTCGGTCAGCAAGTCTGATATGCGCATTTCCATTTCTTGTGGTCCATCTGGACCAAGTACAACGGTCTTGAAACTCCACTCGGACTCAGGTTTTTTTGGATCGACTTGAGGATTGTTGCGCATTAGATTCAAGACGGTGGTTGCTCGGTTGCGTGCCTTTTCCATCTTGAGCAAGTCCTCATCAGAGAATGCTTCGCGAACTTTGCAGGGGAATGAGGCGTAGTAGTCGATTGCCATTTGTGATCCTTTATTTGGACGGGCACCAAAAGTGTTAAATGCCTAACAACGTTGTAGAAAAACCCCATTTTATCCATCCATTTCAGCTTCGGGTAAATTTTTTTCAAGCCAAATGGTCGCCTTCATTTTTTACTTTTTTTTGGCTTCTCGCTTTTTAGGCTATTCTCAGTACAACCCAGCCAAAACGCCATGTCGCAGCCTGCGCTATAGCCGCGCCTATTGATCTCGCATAGCCATGATGCGCTGTAAGCCAGCTCTCAGTTCTGTCTGCATTGGTAAAGCAATTTAGGCTCGAACAAATTGCAGCTAAGGGTCTTAGCGCTAATTCTGATCGACCACCATCAGTAAGTCTAATTTTTAGCCCCGTGATAAAGTCACGTTGAGCCCTTTTGACTAATCACGATAAGCCATAGTGCCCAGCAGATGTAACTAGCAGATGAAATCATAACGGTTGGGCTTGATTGTGACTTAGCTATTCAGTGATGCATTTCAGGAATCCGTTGGAAATTAGCCAGAAATATTTAAAAACAGATGCCCTGGGAGCCAATAAGGACGGGCCTCTCAGGGCATCTTTTTTAAGGGTATTTCGAGCGTTGTACTCTATGTTTGCAGCATTGAGTAAGCAACCCAGATATATTGATCACTTAGGAATTTTGACCTCAGCCCATGATTTTAAACACCGGGCTAAGCGCTCAATAAAATTTTTTGTAGTAGACTTTTAATAAAGTTTGCACCTAAAATGTTACTTAATCCTATTTATTTACAAGCCTAAAATCATCATGCTCACTATCAATTATGACGACTTGCGTAATGCCTTTGAGTTCGTAAGCTCAGGCTCACCCTCTGAGCAAAGTGCTTATATTTGTTTGGATACTGGCAAAATCTACTGGCTGTCGAGTGATATTGAAATGGAGGAGGCGGTTCCTGATGATGTTGAAACGTCAGATCGCTATATTGCCGTGCCGCACAAAAATGATTTGAGACTTGGTCAGAGTCTAGCCTTGTCTTTTATTCATCAAGCGCTGCCCAATGACTACAACACCGTTGCAAGTTTCTTTCGTAAACGCGGTGCTTATCGGCGCTTTAAAGAGTTGTTGGAGGCAGAAGAATTGCTTACAAAGTGGTACGAGTTTGAAGCGCAGGCGTCTGATGCGGCCTTGCTTGGGTGGTGCGAAGAGAACGGCATACAAGTTTTGGATGATTCCTTGCCCTCATAGCCTTGCGCCTATAGCAAGGAGCTTAATTGCTGATTGGGAGCTGACGAGTGAATAGCCGTTGCGCTTTCAGGTTAATACGCACTAACAAATCAATGTAGCTGATGCAGCTCCAGCTCTCTCAACTTTGGCGCTAATTTAGCGGTGATGCCAACCACCGCAATAGTCATCACTCCACCAAATAATACCGATGGGATTAAGCCCATCAAGCGTGCCGCTAAGCCAGATTCAAACGCGCCCAGTTCATTAGATGAGCCAATAAAAATCCCATTGATGGCGGATACCCGTCCGCGCATTGCATCTGGCGTGGCCAATTGCAAGATGGTGGTGCGCATGACTACCGAAACGCCGTCAAATACCCCTGAAAGTATCAGCAGCAAGCCTGCTATCCAAATGGAGTTGCTTAAACCAAAGCCGATAATACTTAAGCCAAAGCCAGCCACCGAGCCTAGCAACCAGCGGCCTGCATGCAGATTGATCGGGCGGCGTGCCAGCCAGATCCCCGTGAAAATGGCGCCAACAGCAGGCGCGGCACGTAATATGCCTAGCCCTTCTGGCCCGTAATGATAAATGTCGTGTATAAATGCTGGCAGCATAGCAACCGCACCGCCAAATAAAACGGCAAACATATCTAATGAAAGTGCGCCCAGTACAATTTGATTGCTAAACACAAAGCGTAAGCCTTGTGCAATACTGGAAAATACTGGAGGGCTGTTAAGAGCAGGTGCTGGTTCTTTGATTTTAATTGACCATATCATGATGGCGGCACACAAACAGAATAGTGTTGCGACCGAATACGCCACAGTTTTGCTAGCAAAGCCAACCAGCAATCCACCTAAGGCTGGACCAATAATCAAGCCTGCCTGAAACGCTGCGCTGCTAATACCAGAAGCGCGAGCATATTCCTCACGCGGTAAAATAATGGCAAATAGCGTGCTGTAGCTAGGCGCAATAAATGCACGCTCGATACCAGTGAGCATAATTGAGCCATAAATCCATAAACTGGCAGTGGCAGTGCTGCCGATTAAGCCCATTGCTAATGCGCTAAGCGTAAGCGCATTAACGCCTAAAGTGACGGCGGCTAAAGTGCCAAAAAACCGTCGTGAGTAGTAATGATCTACCGCATGACCGGCAAAAAGCGCGCAGGCGAAATAGGGAATCACTTCCGCCAGACCAATCAGGCCAAGCGCAAGGGTGTCGTGGGTAATCTCGTAAATATGCCAGCCAACCGCCACCGCCATAATCTGGTAGGCCAGCACCATGAGAATACGGAAGATAAGCAGTTTTAGAAATGCGTGATTGTGTAGAGTGGTCAGGTTCATGAATTGCACAATAGATTGATGCCTTATTATAAACCGCAGTCGCTAAAATCCATGCTTCATGTAAAATCTCACCGTTAGTGCAGTGAATAAGGCAGTAAGCGTAGTTTGACGAAAGTGATTCTGCGCCGATGAGTCATCATTGACCTAGTGTGATTCTGCCGATATAGATTAGGCGCACTAACGCTTTTGCTTGATACATATTTTTGCGTGAACAATTAGGCGAAACTATTTTGGCACGCGCCATAAATACCAGCTGGCAATGGTCCGGTATGGTTGCCATCGCTGGCCAATTGTCTGCATCTCTTTAGGCTTGGGCGCAAGGTCTAGCTTTTTAAGGCGCTTATAACCTTCTGCCACAGCAAAATCATCGGCAGGCAAAATATCCATGCGCTGTAATGTGAACATCAGCAACATTTCAACCGTCCAGCGCCCTATGCCTTTAAGCGTCACTAAGCGTGTAATTAACGCTTCATCGGACATGGCGTCAGCTTCAACGCGAGATGGAACAAGGCCATCCACCGCGCCATTGGCAATGCCGAGTATGGTTTCAATCTTTTTGGCTGAAAAGCCACAAGCGCGAAGCGTGTCAAACTCTGTGGTTAATAGCTGGTGTGGTGACGGGAAGGTATTGCCGTAAATAGCCAATAGCCTGTTTAGAATCGCATCGCCAGCTTTTGCATGTAACTGTTGATAAGCCACAGCCCGAATTAAAGCCTCATAAGGCTCACGCGCGGGCTTGGTTTCAAAGGTGCAAGGCCCAACGACGGCTATTAATTTTGCCCAGTCGGCATCTAGGTTCGCCAAGAAATCAGTGGCATGTTGGTATAAAGCGTTAGGCCGCATAAGTTTCACAGAATGATACCGCCTAACGCCGCCAACCATCCTGCAACCGCGTATTCAGAAGCAAGCTGAAGATTCGCAAAGCGGGATGGTTCGGCATTAGCGCCTTACAGTTTGAGCTTTAATTTTAGGCGACGATAAATACGACCAATCAAAGAGCCCTCTAATTGGTAGTGTTTATGCAATGGCTTTTTCACTTCCCAGCTCGCTGTCATGCCAGCTGGAAACGTCACTAAATCACCTTTGCCAAAGCTAACGGCAGTGCCACTGGTAGGTGTAATCACACATTCACCTTCAAGTATGTAAGCAATCTCTTGTTCAGGAAAAGTCCAAGGAAACACAGAAACTTCCTTCTGCCAAGTTGGCCATTTGCTGACGCCTAGCGCATCTAAATTGGCTTGCTTAGGATTTTTTTCAACCGTGATTTGTTCGCTTGTAGTTTGGTTCATACTGTTTTCTTTAAAAGATAATGAAGCCTTATTTTATCGCATCACAGTCGAATTGATGTGATGGATACACTGTCCAGTAGTAAAATATGTTTTTTCAATGGTGTAAGTGCTTTAAATATGCGCATTAGTTTAGATGAGGCTGCCAAGCGACTCAAGCGCGGCGAAGTCGTGGCGATTCCAACTGAGACGGTGTATGGCTTGGCTGCTGACGCGAGCAATGACCAAGCGATACAGCTGATCTTCACTACCAAGCAACGCCCCGCCGATCATCCATTGATTGTGCATATTGCTGACATTAGTCAAGTCAACGATTGGGCGGAAAGCTTTCCTGCGGTAGCTGTTAAGTTAGCTAAAGCTTTTTGGCCTGGTGCGTTGACCTTGGTACTACCAGCAAAAAGCCACGTATCACGCATTGTGCGTGGCAATGAACCTACCATCGCATTACGCGTCCCCAATCACCCTATTGCGCTTGCACTACTAAAACTAAGCGGCTTAAGCGTTGCCGCACCATCTGCGAATTTATTTACCCAACTCAGCCCAACTACGGCAGAGCATGTAGAAGCTGGCCTAGGCGAGGCCGTTCCAGTGTTAGACGGAGGTGCTTGTGCTGTCGGCATTGAATCTACCATCGTTAGCGTGAATGCGGACGGGCAATGGCAGTTATTACGGCCAGGTGTGATCAGTGAGGCTGATATTATGCGGGTTGCGGGTCAAGCACAACAAGCAAGCAGCTTAACCTCATCAGATAATGTTGACCTGCAAACACCCAAAGTGCCTGGGCAACATGCGCTACATTATTCGCCGCGCACCCCGTTATTTTTGTTTAAAGATAAGGCGTCGCTGATGAAAGAATGTGAAGCTTTAACGCACGCGAATTTAAGATGCGCGGCTTTAATCATAGGCGATGGCAATGCGCCAACTTGCGCGGTTATCCGATTGTCAAGCGAGCCCATAGAGGCTGCTGAGCATTTATATAGCTGCTTGCATCAGTTAGATGCATTAAACGTAGATCGTTTGTTGGTTGAGTTGCCGCAAAACACACCAGCATGGACTGCGGTACTAGATAGACTCAGCCGCGCGGGTTTTAGAGGCACTTAGTTTAGAAAACGCACATTTAGAGTGACTTAAACCTTACTTGGCTTCAGGCAAGAAACGTTCTGCGCAAATTTGCAAATGTAACAATCCTGTAACGGCGTTAATTAGGGCTTGACCAAATCCGAATGGTCTGTAGAATGCGGCCTTCGCTAACGAAACAAGTGAACGAAGGCATTAAAAGTAATGAAAGAATTTGAAGTAAGGTAGTAAAAAGCGCGATAAAAAAATACGGTAAATTATAAATAAGCAATGTTTCAAATTTATGATTGACGGCGATTAAAAGCGCTGTATAATGCGCACCTCGTTCACGCAAAGCGTAACGAGAGGCTGGAAGGCAAGCCCTTCTAGGCACTGTTCTTTAACAATTTAACAACTG
>CAINBI010000046.1 GCA_903846555.1 uncultured Pseudomonadota bacterium | reverse complement strand
CGAAGCCTCTTTTTTTTATTTTTCAAGCAATTAAGCGGCTAAAGCTGTTTTTGACATTTCAACAAATTGTGCAAATGCTACTTTATCAAATACTGCTAAATCAGCTAATACTTTACGATCAACTTCAATCGCTGCTTTTTTCAAGCCATGCATGAAGCGGCTATAAGTCAAACCACACTCACGAGCGCCCGCATTGATACGTGCAATCCATAATGTACGGAATTGACGTTTCTTTTGACGGCGATCACGGTAAGCGTACTGACCAGCCTTCATTACCGCTTGCTTAGCAACGCGATAAACGTTTTTACGACGACCGCGGTAACCCTTAGCGGCTTTTAATACTTTTTTGTGTCTAGCGCGAGCAATGACACCACGTTTTACTCTAGGCATATCGGTCTCCTTATCGTGTTGGCATCATAGCGCGAACGCGTTTGACGTCTGTTGGTGAGATAATCGCCGTGCCACGTAAGTTACGTTTTTGCTTGGTCGTCTTTTTAGTTAGGATATGGCGTAGATGTGAATGCGTACGTTTCACTTTACCATTACCCAAGAATTTGAAGCGCTTTTTAGCACCACTCTTGGTTTTCATTTTTGGCATTTTGTTCTCCTTGAACTTAAGTTATGAGTGCTTAGGCATGCCGTTAAGCCGTATCACTCCGAATTTCACTACTACTGTACTACTTCGATTAGCAACTATTAATAGCTACTTAATTCTTTTTAGGAGGCCCTAAAACCATCACCATTTGACGGCCTTCCATTTTAGGAAACTGCTCCACCACTGCGTATTCTTTTAAATCGGCTTCTACACGTCTAAGTAAGGCTAATCCGAACTCTTGATGCGTAATTTCTCGTCCTCTAAAGCGCAAAGTAATTTTCGCTTTATCGCCATCTTGAATAAAGCGAATAATGTTACGGACTTTAATAGCGTAATCGCCATCATCAGTACCTGGGCGAAATTTAATTTCTTTCACCACCACTTGCTTTTGCTTAAGTTTAACTTCGTGCTGTTTTTTACTTTCAGCGTATTTAAACTTACCATAATCCAATAATCTACACACTGGCGGTACAGCGTTAGGTGCAATTTCAACCAGATCAATATCTGCTTCTTCTGCTTTTGCGAATGCCTCCGTGAGCGACATTATGCCCAACGGTTCACCATCTACTCCCACCAAACGAACTTGCGACCCAGTAATGTCACCATTAATTCGCGTATCTTTATCCTGTGCTATATCAAATTCTCCAAATAGTTAAGCCGCGCATTTTCAGAAACCAGCCAAAATCTTATAATAAACATTAGATTTGGCTAAGTTAAACCTTAGTTTCAACTTCCGCTTTTAAACGCTCAATTAACGCGCCTATCGGCATAGAACCTAGGTCTTCACCCTTTCTGGTACGCACGGCTACATGTCCTGCTTGCATTTCACGCTCACCTGCAACTAGCAAATAAGGCATCTTCTGCATGCTATGTTCGCGTATTTTATAGGTAATCTTCTCATTCCTCAAGTCAAATTCACATCTAATGCCATTTTTCTTCAGCGTTTCAACCACTTGACGCACATATTCTGACTGACCTTCAGAAATATTCAGCACCATTACTTGCACAGGCGCTAGCCATAAGGGCATTGCCCCTGCGTAGTGTTCTATCAAAATACCGATAAAACGCTCCATAGAACCAACAATGGCGCGGTGCAACATAATTGGGCGCTTACGGCTATTGTCTTCAGCTACGTATTCCGCACCTAAACGTTCTGGCAAATTAGGGTCGAGCTGAATAGTGCCGCATTGCCATAAGCGACCTAGTGAATCTTTAAGCGTAAATTCAATTTTAGGGCCGTAAAACGCGCCCTCGCCCGGTTGATATTCAAAATCTAGGTTATTTAATTTCAGTGCATTGGCCAGTGAAGTTTCTGCTTTATCCCAGTCTCCATCTGTGCCAATCCGCTTTTCAGGGCGGGTTGATAATTTAACCAGCACATCATTAAAACCAAAATCACCGTAAGCCTTGTAAAGCATTTTGATGAAGTCAGCGACTTCTGTTTCAACCTGCTCTTCTGTACAGAATATATGCGCATCATCTTGAGTAAAACCACGTACACGCATCAAGCCATGCAACGCACCTGACGGCTCGTTGCGGTGGCATGAGCCAAACTCAGCCAAACGCAATGGCAAGTCACGATAGCTGTGTAAGCTGCTATTGAAAATTTGCACATGCCCCGGGCAATTCATCGGCTTCACTGCATAATCGCGGCTTTCTGAAGAAGTCACAAACATACCTTCGCGGTAATTTTGCCAATGGCCCGATTTCTCCCACAAGGTTCTATCCATAATGGTAGGCGTGCGCACTTCTTGGTATTTGTAATCTTTAAACATTTGGCGCATATATTGCTCAACTTCTTGCCAAATACTCCAACCACGCGGATGCCAAAACACCATACCTGGTGCATCATCTTGCATGTGGAAATAGTCTAATTGCTTGCCTAGTTTGCGGTGATCACGCTTTTCAGCTTCTTCTAGCTGAAACAAATACGCTTCTAGATCTTCTTTGTTGCGCCAAGCGGTGCCATAGACGCGCTGCAACATTTCGTTATTGCTATCGCCACGCCAATAAGCGCCTGCAAGCTTCATTAACTTAAATGCTTTTAATTTACCTGTGTTTGGTACATGCGGGCCACGGCAAAGGTCGGTGAAGTTGCCTTCAGTATATAAAGAGACATCTTCGCCGGCAGGAATGCTGCTAATAATTTCAGCTTTGTAATGTTCACCAATTGATTTGAAGTAATCGACAGCTTCATCGCGCGGTAATACCGTACGCGTTACTAACTCGTCTTTTTTAGCTAGCTCGCCCATTTTCTTTTCAATGGCGATTAAATCTTCTGGCGTAAAGGCACGCTTGTATGAAAAATCATAGAAAAATCCATTTTCAATCACGGGGCCTATCGTCACTTGAGCCTCAGGAAACAATTCTTTTACCGCGTGTGCTAATAAATGCGCGGTTGAGTGACGAATAATCTCTATGCCTTCATCATTTTTATCGGTAATAATCGCCAGTTCAACATTTTCACTGATGAGATAAGAAGTGTCGACCAATGTGCCATTTACCATGCCAGCAAGCGCAGCTTTAGCTAAGCCTGCGCCAATATTCATGGCGACATCTGCAACAGTTACAGGCGCATCAAAACTACGTTCAGATCCATCAGGCAAGCGAATAACGGGCATAATTTTCTCTTTAAAACAACAAAAGCCACAATTTTAAGAATGTGGCTTATAAATTAGCTGAAACTTTCTAACATTACACTGGTGCAGATTATCGCATATCGCACACCATCACGGCAATTTATAGGCGCTGCTATTACCAGTCAATTGACGTATCGTCATCGGCAAGCCCAGCCAGTAAGTTTAACTTTCTGGTGCAATCATATAGGCATAGTCACGTAAGCTTTGCAGCACATCCACATTAGCTGCCTCGTTTTGCGCGCACCGCTCTAATTCAGCAAAGAAGGTTTCAAAGTTCAATGCGCCTGCGGCCCCGCCATGCAAGCGCTCAGCACAATGTTGTTGCCACGCTTCATATTCATCTTCAGATAAAGTCTCTGGATAATTACGTGCGCGGTAGCGAAATAATAATTCGGTCAAGCGTGCATCGGTAAAATTCGGCCGAGCTTGCGCCAATGCTTGTGGGGTAAGTGCGCGCAGTTGATTAAGTAAGTTGCGGTCGTTATTGCCCAAAAATCCGCTGTAAAGTGACTCATCAACGTCGCCCAACTCAAACTCCCGCTGAAAAACCTGTTGCCAAACTAGGCTTAAATCTACGCCAGATATTTTATCGGCTGCGATTGCAGCGTGATGCAAATTTAACGCTAAATCCAAACCACAACGTTGCTGCGCGGCTGCATCCAACACCTTTAAACTCCGAATAACAACTGGCGACTTATTGGTATGAATGGTCTTAATCGGCAAACGCGTCATTCCGTCTGGCAGTTCATCAGCCCGTGTAAACATGCGTTTTTGTATAGTTTCTGCATCTAATTCAAACAACTCGCTCGGGTCGTAGGCACAATCCCACACAATCACTTCATTTTTATTGCTAGGATGCAGAGCCAAGGGGTAAACCAGCGCCAGATGGGCACGTTCTGGTGGGTACATGCTCGATAAATGCAGGAATGGTTGACGAGGATTCAGATGTAGGCCGATTTCATTAGCCACCTGATCTTTTTGACGCAGATTAAAGTAAAAATCAAACAACTTGGGCTGCTTGTTTTTAATCAATCTTGCCAATGCGATGGTTGCCCGCACGTCCGACAGCGCATCATGTGCAGCTTCATGGGCAATGTGATTCACCTCGGTTAAATTCGTGAGCTTAAAGCTAATTCTGCCTTGCTCATTACGTGGCCAGATTATGCCTTCAGGGCGCAGTGCATAGGTAACGCGAGCAAGGTCGATAATATCCCATCGACTACAACCATTTTGCCACTCACGCGAATATGGTTCCATCAGGTTGCGCCAAAACATAAAGCGCGTGATTTCATCGTCGTAACGAATACTGTTATACCCAACACCTATTGTATTTGGCTGGGATAGCGCCTTAAAAATTTGCTCAGCAAATTCGTGCTCAGGCAAGCCAACTTTAAGGCAATGTTGTGGTGTGATACCTGTAATGAGGCAAGCTTGAGGCTCCGGCAAAAAGTCAGGTGCAGGCTGGCAAAAGATCTCAATCGGCTCACCGATCTCATTGAGTTGCTCGTCCGTACGAATGGCCGCGAACTGAGCTGGCCTAGCTGTTCGTGTATTGATACCGAAAGTTTCGTAATCGTGCCAGAGAAAGGTATGCATCAGTACCAAATCCTAATTTTATTATAAGTCATAGATTATTAAGTAGAGACCTTTGCACGAGAGCTTTTCTATGCTAAAACCGCACAAACCGTCATTCCCGCATAGGCGGGAATCTAGTTAATGGTTGATTCGCCTAGGGAGGCGCTGATTAAATCCGTTCGTGGTGAGCTTGTTGAACCGTGCTTGATTTTTCACTTTTAAAATCAGCATGTTAAAAGCACCCTTCGACAAGCTCAGGGCGAACGGTTAAATAAATCAGTGCCTCCCTAGATTCCCGCCTACGCGGGAATGACGAATATTGATATTTTTGTTATAAATTGGCCTTTAACACGCTTCGCGCAGAGGTCTCAAGTAATTTATTTTAAATCATTTCCAAAGCCCCCAATTACTAATACTTAACTGCAAATTACCCTTTTTGGGTATGTATATCAAAGCAAGTGAGCATGACGGCTAAACGCACCCACTTTAACATCGATCTACCATACAGGCGCATTGCCTCAAGATAAAAGGTTACCGAAGGCGAGTCAATTCGCAGCTTAGGCTAGCGCAGAGCTTGTATAGTTTTCAAAATTCGCCTAAAATTATTTTTGTCGCTCACCATCAACGGGTCGGGAGTTAGCGCCATGAACGCTCATTTGTTTCAGAAAAAACGGCACCGCCGCGCCAGCCAACTGTTGCTGGCGTTGCTGACCGCTATTGGCCTACGGCCTGCGGCCTTGGCCAATCCTGCGGGCGGCGTGGTGCAGCAAGGCGCCACCACCACCGTCAGCGGCGAAGGCACTGCGCGCGTCACCATCGACT
>CAINBI010000045.1 GCA_903846555.1 uncultured Pseudomonadota bacterium | reverse complement strand
GTCTGCAACTTCGCTTCTTCCATATTGATCACCATGCCTCGCATCATGACCGATTTAGAACTTATCTATTCAATTCAGACGCATTTCTTGGTGGAAATACATAACACTTTCAGACTCATTTCATATTGGAAGAGGCTAGGCATTGCCATATTGGCTTTAATCAGAGTATGATGGCGAAATTTGATTTTTTAGCGCACTTTCGAGCTGCCTTTAACATCAAATTGGCAATGCCTTCTCAGCGCCTGACATGGTTGCGATGCCAAATGTTATTAACCAAAAAATGTTATTAAGCCTAAAATCCATCAGTTTATTTAGTATTTCCATGCTGCTATATACGCTAGGAAATATTTTATTTAAAAAAGGGATGGATCGTTTTCCAAACTCAACACTGTCCGGCTGGCATGGGTATTGGGAAGTCATAAAACAAGCACTTACTCGTAAAGAAATATTGGCGGGGCTTGTTATTTTTGTCCTTGATTTCTTTGTTTGGTTGGCATTTTTATCTATTACACCGCTTAATATTGCCGCGCCACTTTCAAGCGTTAACAACATTTTCATTCTGCTTGCCTCGGCTTGGTTCTTAAAGGAGCGGATTAGCCGCAAGCGCTGGCTAGGCGTAGCCCTCATCATCACGGGCATGTTATTTGTTGGCGGTAATTACGCATGACACGGGCCTTATTAATGCAAGAATCCTTAAGAGAAAAGTTAAAAGTGGAAATACAAACAAAAAATCTTATTATTATGTCGGCGCTAACCAGTGCAGACAATAAAGCGAAACCGAGCATAGATGCATTGTTAGGCCCCAACGGCTTTATAGAACGCAAAGGCGGTGTGGGTGTACTGCTGGTGCATGGCTTAACTGGCACACCTACCGAAATGAAACAATTTGGTAAGGTAATAGCCCGTAAAGGCTTTACTGTAGCCTGTCCTGAGCTTGCTGGACATTGCGCCTCCATCGAAGCGCTGACTACGACTAAGTGGCATGACTGGTATCAGTCAATTGAGCTGGCATTTGATGCGCTAAAAGAAGAGTGTGAACATGTGTTCGTAGCCGGACTCTCCATGGGTGCGCTCATTGCACTATTGCTTGCCGCAAAAAGAGGCCATCAAGTTGCTGGCGTGATTTTGCTATCAACCACGTTTTTTTACGATGGTTGGAACGTATCAAAACTGAAGCGCACACTATTATTACCGTTGGTGCTTTATACGCCACTCAAATATTTTATCCAATGGGAAGAAACCGCACCTTACGGCATTAAAGATGAGCGTGTTCGTGCGATGGTGCATGCGATTTTAGAGAATCGAGATAATCAAGCTGCAGATAAAATTGGCTATTTCAAAACGCCCGCTACAGTAATTTTGGAAAGTGTACGTCTAATCAAAGCAGCCAAGAAATCGCTGAAGAATGTAATATCGCCTACCCTGATCGTGCACTCTACCGAGGATGACATGGCGAGTATTAAAAATGCGCACTATACACAAGCTAATATTACATCAGAAACCATAGAAACATTCTTTGTCGATGATACCTACCATGTGCTTACGCTTGATAAACGTAAAGACGATGTAGCTAAACGCGCTGCACAGTTTTGCAAAGAGCAGGCGCAAAAACTCAACTTACGCAGCAAAATTCAAGCATCGGCATAGATGCAATCAAAAAGGATGAGCAATAATGACAATACAGCCCCCTAGCCTTGATGTAGTCTCGCAAGTTTTAACAAAGATGATTGCAGATAAAATGGACATTGATGTGGTGAACATCCAACCCGATAGCAATCTACAAGCGCTGGGTTTAGATTCGCTGGATACCTTTGATTTGATTTTTAATGCGGAAGACCACTTTAAAATTAAAGTGCCTAATGACCAAATCAATATCAGTACATTGCAGGATGTAGCCACGTTAGTGCATAGACTCGTTGTTGAACAAGCATAATAATGGCTGATTTTTTACAACGGCAGCGGGTGGTAATTACTGGTTTGAGTGTAGTGTCGCCACTTGGTAATAGCATTACTGATCTAACGCAGCATGTATTTGGTGGCGTCTCTGGCATTAAGCTACTTGATGCCCCATTTGTCGACCAGTTGGATTGTAAAATTGCTGCACAGGCACAATTCAACCCAGCAGACCATTTTAGTAAACATACTTACTCAATGCTTGACCGTACTAGTCAGATGGCGCTGTACACGAGTATAGAGGCAATTAAAAACGCGGGACTGGTAATAGATGATCAGCTAAAATCGCGTATGGGCGTTTATCTTGGCACTGGTATGGGCGGAGCACAATCGCTTGAAGATGGCTATGTCAGACTTTATCGTGATGGTGCCAGTCGTCTAAAACCATTTACCGTGCTGATGAGTATGTATAATGCGGCAGCCTCAGCCATTGCGCTTGAACACCAGCTTACTGGGCCCAATCTAACCTTTTCAACAGCCTGCTCTTCTTCTGCTGTTGCGATTGGTGAGGCCTCTAGACTGATACGTCACGGTTATACCGATGTCATGTTAGCAGGGGGTAGTGAGGCGCTATTAACTTACGGCAGCATCAAGGCGTGGGAAGCACTTAGAACGCTTGCTGTGCAAGATGCTAACGATCTAAGTGCTTCCTGCAAGCCTTTTTCTGTCGACCGTTCTGGCTTAGTACTAGGTGAAGGAGCCGCAATTTTAGTATTAGAATCTTACGAACATGCCATTGCACGAGGCGCAACTATCTTTGCTGAGATTGTCGGTTATGGTGCTTCGAATGATTGCGGTCACATAACACAGCCATCTGTAAATGGGCAGGCGGCCACCATGCAAGCCGCGCTGAACGACTCAGGCTTAGCAATTAATACCATCCAATATATCAATGCCCACGGTACAGGAACCCAGCTAAATGATGTTACTGAAACGAGTGCCATTAAAAAGGTCTTCGGTTCACATGCTTATGATCTTAGTATAAGTTCAACAAAGTCCATGCATGGTCACTTGATGGGGGCTGCGGGAGCACTTGAATCAATTATCACCACGCTTGCTGTTTATAACAACAAATTGCCGCCAACAATTAATCTAACTCAGCCAGACCCTGAGTGTGATTTAGATTACGTGCCTAATGTATCAAAAACCTTAACTAGGCTTGAATATGCGATGTCTAATTCATTTGCTTTTGGCGGCACTGGCGCTGCATTAATCTTGAAAAAAGTAAATTAATGACACAGCTTGCGTTCACAACGTCTAGTGAAAGACTGCCTAGCTATGAAACGCATTACACGTTTACGGCTGCCAAATATGACGAATGCACTTGGCAACGTTTGCTACCCGACTCCCTAGAAGGCTACCGCTATCATCTGGCATTTGAATTAGGGTGCGTGGAAGGGTTCAAAACAGGCTACATCTCGGTATCAAAAGCGGGAGCCGCTGTATGTATTGCCCCCATATTTATTACTAATTACGCCCTTGATACAACCGTGCAAGGTCGCATGAAGGCCATTACACGCCGTGTTAGCCAGTGGTTGCCAAGCCTGATGACAGTACGTCTGCTATGTGTAGGCTCACCAGTTACTGATTCCGCACAAATCGGATTCTTTAAGGACCAACCACTTGATGCTGAGATGATTAGGCAGTTGTCTGAAAAGTTGAATGAAGTTGCTGATCGTGAAGGTGCAAGCGTGATTGCCTTTAAGGATGTTTTAGCTGCTGAAACCAACCAACTGCAACCATTGTTAGAAGCGCAAGGTTATTCATGCCTAGATAACATGCCCGTGGCCAAGAACTCAATTAATTTCAAGGATCTGGATGACTACATTTCCACCCTGAGTGCGAGTACTCGTAAAGATCTACGCCGCAAACTCAAAAAGTTTGATCAATTGCGTATTGAAGAACATGATGGATTGCCGCCCCACTTGGAGCAAATATATCAGCTGTACCTCAATTGCTATGAAAAAAGTGAACTTAAATTTGAAAGGCTAACCTTGGCCTTTTTTGAATCATTAGCGGGTTTAATGCCTATGCAATGTCGTTTTGTTCTGTATTACTTTGAGGATAAGTTGATTGGTTTTAACTGCCTACTACACGGCAATGGCGTACTCATGGACAAATATATTGGCATGGACTATCTGCATAGTACTCAGGTAAATTTATATTCGTTAAGCTGGCTTTACAAAATTAAGATGTGCATCCGCGATGGATTTCATACGCTACAGAGTGGGCAAGCGGCCTATGAATCTAAATTAAGTTTTGGCGCAACCCTAGAACAAACTCATATTTTATTTAAACACCGTAATAAATTGATTAACCCAATATTAAAACTTGCTGCACACGCATTAGCTTATGGCAATTTTGATCCTGCTTTAAAAGCCCTAAACAAAAAATCTAAATAAAACATGCGGCTACCTTCACAACTAAGCTGGCAGGTCATTATTTTAATCGCAATACTGCTTTTACTCGACACTTCCGCGCAGATATTTCTCAAAATAGGCGTCATGCATCTAGGAGAGTTTACAACGCGGAGTTTTGCCGACATTTATCAATACAGTGTCAGATTAGCATTCAATCCGTTTGTGCTTGGCGGTGTTGTTGCCTTGTTTTTCGCATTTTTCACTTGGCTTATACTCATTTCAAAAGTGGATTTAAGCTTTGCACAGCCAATGACTTCACTCGTTTTCGTAACAATTCCTCTCTGTTCATCATGGATACTAAATGAAAATTTAAACTGGAATCAATTAGTAGGTATTGCTCTAATTGTTGCGGGTGTTTTTATAGTTTCTGAATAAGATGGCTCTACTGTCAGGTAATCAACTACAAAGCATATTATTGTTGTATGACTCGTTGCGGCTGGGATATATGGTCATGACCACTGTGGGGGGGGGCAGTTCACTCCTAGTTTTCTGCACTTCGTCGCAAAGTGCTATCCATCTCCTTTACGCCCTCATATGATCCATCTGTCATAAACGTCAGGATTACACATGAAACACTCAATATTTATAGCTACATTAATACTCCCACTAATCAGTCATGCTGGAGATTTAGTACTGGAATTACACGCTAAAGACATTTCTGGACAAACATTGATGGTTGACGTATGCAATTCGGAAGCAGAATTCCTTTCAGATAAAAAAATGGGAGCACAGTTTCGATCGATTAAAATAAAGGCAACATCAGATATCACGACTGTAATTATTAAGGATATTCCTTCAGGGAAATATGCCATTTCAGCATTTGTCGATAGCAATCAGGATAGCAAATTGAACAAAAATTTATTGGGTATACCGACAGAGCTTTATGGATTTTCGCGTGATGCACGCAGCCTGTTTGGGCCACCTACCTTCGCAGAGTCGGCATTCGAATTAAGCGATGACACAACTACGCAAATCATTCATTTAAAGTGAGTATTATATGATTGAAATACATCAACCGATCCTTAAACTACGTAACATTAAACGCCGATTTATGCTTGGTGAAACCAGTATTGATGCGCTCAATAGTGTCTCGTTAGATATTCATGAAGGAGAATTTCTTGCTGTATGGGGGCCGTCAGGTAGTGGGAAATCAACGCTGATGAATATTATCGGATTAATTGATAATCCAACCGAAGGTGAAGTAATTTTTGATGGGCAAGATATACATTTGCTAAATGATGATGCTTTGACCAATTTTCGCAGCGAGAAAATTGGTTTTGTGTTTCAAAACTTCAATCTCGTGCCAGTGCTTTCCGCTTTAGAGAATGTGATGCTGCCTTTGCAGATACAAGGGGTGGTTGAAGAATTAGCGCGTGGACGAGCCATCGCTGCATTGGTTGATGTTGGCTTAGAGCGTTTCAAAAACTCATTACCTGACAAACTCTCCGGCGGCCAAAGGCAGCGCGTCGCCATTGCTCGTGCGTTGGTCGTTAATCCAAAGCTTGTAATTGCTGACGAACCCACCGCAAATTTAGACTCCGAAAATAGCAGCATGGTTGTGGAATTGATGCGGGAGATGAACCGAGTACGTAAGGTTACTTTTGTATTTACCACGCACGATACGCGTTTACTAGACCATGTAGATAGGAAGATTTTATTGCGTGATGGCAATATTATCAGTGATGAGGTGACAGCATGAAAAACATTAGCTTAAAAAATACATTCAAATTAGCATTGCGTGGTCTACTACGCAACCGTCGTCGCTCCATGATGACGATGCTCGCCATTGCGCTGGGTTTTTCCGCTATTGCTTTGTTTGCAGGATACACGCATTACGTTTATAGCGGCTTATCACGACAATCCATACATGGCGAGATGATTGGGCATCTTAGCATCAGCAAGCGAGGTATGAGTATGCAAGGCAAACTCGACCCTGAGCGATATATGCTAACTGCAAAAAATGTAGATTCCATCACAAAGTTGTTAAGCAATGAACCACATATCAAGATGATCACTCCGAGATTAGCCTTGAGTGGAATGGCCAGCAACGGGCGTGCCAGCACTATATTTATTGCAGAAGGTATCGAACCAAAAGCAATGGCACAATTTCAAGAGGATTTCTTAACTGATCGAGAAAAAGCCAGTGGTTTATATGAGGATTCTAAAAAGAAACTCGATGCTGCACATCCTGAAATAGTGGAATTAAGTCAGGGTTTGGTGGAAATGCTGCATCTCAAAGTTGGCGGCCAAGCGACCATGTTGGTCAGTACATTGAGTGGGCAAGCCAACGCATTAGACATCACCGTCGGACATAGTTTTAATACAGGGAATGCAAATACTAATGATAAATTTGCATTCATATCGCTGGCATTAGCCCGTACCCTGCTGGATGCTGAGGGCCGTGCAGATCGACTGACTATTTTACTTGATGATGTAGATAACACTGAATTGATGCGGACCCATCTGCAGGAAAAGCTAAATAAATCAGGATTTGACGTTGAAATACAAACTTGGCAAGAGCTGTCTAGTTTTTATAACCAAGTACAGAGTATGTTTGATATGATTTTTGGCTTTATATTCAGCATTGTATTAACTGTAGTTATTATGAGCGTGGCTAACTCAATGGGTATGACAGTAATTGAGCGTACTCGTGAAATTGGCACATTACGCGCCATAGGCCTGAAGCGCAGTGGAGTGGTGAGATTGTTCACGGTTGAGTCGATGTTACTCACCATGCTAGGTTGTGTGGTTGGATTGTTGATTATGTTAGGAGTGCGTTGGGGTGTCAATGTCGCGGACATTACCTATGTGCCGCCTAATAGTTCCGGCAAGACTGCGCTAATGGTGGATTTAGACCTTGGTCGTGTGATGTTCACCTTTCTTTTGATGGCGGTAGTGGGGACGTTGGCGGCCTATATGCCAGCTAGACGCGCTGCAAAGAAAGACATCATTGATGCATTAGGCCATGTGTAAGAATATCTTTGGCTTAGGTTGCTAACCCAATCTGCAAACTGATTGGATACGAAAGAGAATGAATATGAAAAAATATATTAGCCTACTAACTGCGATATGGTGTGGAGTGGCTTTTGCTGCACCAGACGCAACTACCTTGCTAAAGCATGCAGACCAAGCACGAGGTGGTGGGCTTCCAGGTATCGTTTGGGATCTACATTTAAAATCACGAGACGGAGAAAATGTTGCGGAAGAGCAACACTTGAAGGTGAGTGCCAATGACGACTCAAGCGTAGCCGAAGTGCTTGAACCTGCTCGATCTAAAGGTACTAAACTTCTACAAGTGGATCGCAATATGTGGCTATTCAAACCAGGCTTGTCAAAACCGATACCAATCTCCCCACGTCAGCGTTTAAGTGGTCAAGCATCCAATGGCGATATTGCAGCAACTAATTATGTAAGTGATTACGATGCGAAGATTGACTCTACAGAAACTGTGGAAGGCGAACCCTGCAATGTCCTGATATTAAGCGCTAAGCATAAGCGTACCACCTATGATCGAATTCGCTACTGGATATCGGTTGAACGCGGAGTGGCTGTTAAAGCCGAGTATTTCTCATTGAGCGGAAAACCACTCAAGATTGCACACTTTGAATATAACAATATGATTAGCTATGAAGGTAAGCACCTACCATTTGTTAGCAAAATGACCATACATGACGCACTGGTTGACGCAGAGACTATCATGGATTTCGGTACGATAAAGGTAAAAAAAATCCCCACCTCCGAATTCGATCTAGGGCAGTTGCAGTGAGATTTGTTTTTTTTGTTTTGATTGTATTTGCTTGTTCGGCGTCTGCGACTGAAGTCGATTGGCAAACTTCAGTGGATACAACAATTTATAGTTATGCCAGTATCATGCGTTTACAGTCAGACAGCATAGTTAATCCGAGTAACCAGTTTGCAAGGCTTGAGCAAAATAATGAAAATTTAGAAGCACGTTTAAATCTTAAAGCCGAAAATGAGACATTTCTCATTAAAGCTCGTCCTATAATCATATTAAAAAAGTCATATAACAGTTTTAGTCATGATTCTCACCATGAAGCCTATCTTAGTCAGTGGCAAGTGAGGATGCGTGCTAATGATTCAATCAGTTTGGATGCAGGTAGGGTGCTTTTGAACTGGGGTGCAGCTCAGTTTCGTTCGCCATCAAGCCCATTTTACTTTGACAACGGCCGTAGTAATCCTATGCTTGAATTGTCAGGAGTAGATGTAGTGAAGGTCACATTAGCAACGGATAAACACGGTAGTGCTCAAGTTGGATACGTGGTAGATTCAGGCTATCAGTCGCCGCAACCCGACCCTTGGCGCAATTCTTGGTTATTTAAAGTCGATCGGCATGGTGATCGTTGGGCCGCAGGAGTAGCCATCGTTAAACCACAAGAACGCTCTGATTTTTTCGGGGTCAATGGCCAAATTTCTATAAATGATGCGCTTATGCTTTATACTGAAATGTCTTCAGCCACCCAATCGAACGTACTGAATTCGCCAGCGAATGTTACGTTACCGTTCTCAGTGTCATCTGAGTCCTCCCGCAAATCGACAGAATTGATTGGGGCATCCTATACTTTTGAAAATGGTCAATCGTTTATGGCGGAGTATCTTCATGAGGGGCAGGGATATACGCCAGCAGAAGAGCGCGCGTATTTTCTGCGAGCTGTTAATCAACCAGCAATGGCGCTGGGCTTAGCGCCAAGATTGCTTGGACGTGACTATTTGTATTTTGTGCTACAAAGCAATCAATTGGAAAGTAAAAGGTACTGGCGGGTGATGATGACGCATAGCATGACAGATCATAGTAACGAGATTTCTGGCTATGGTGAGGCTCTTGTTTACAAGCAAGTTTCCGCTTTTGCTATTGGCGTATTGCACGGCAAGAATGCTCAACAGGAGTTTTCATCACTTTTTGAAAATAGCATTACGCTGGGGTTAAAGATTGCGTTGCCGTAAAGTTCGACTGAAATTTCTACTGGTTATATAATCTTCCCATGAAAAAAATATTGTTTGGTTTGCTTGCTACATTAGCCTATAACGCCGCAATTGCAGGGTTATTGACATTGTTATCTCCAAACTTCTCCTTTTTCCACAACTACATCTTCTCAAATTGTATCGGTTTTTCTATTGCGCTTATCAATACTCTAACTATCACTAACATGAATCCAGGCTTGAAACGTTGGGTGGCACTTTGCTTGACACTACCATTTAGCATACTAATCGGCCTGACCTTTGCATTCTGGCTGACAGGTACTGGAGATTGGCATCATCCTTATGAGTTAAATTCAGTATTGATCGGTCTGTTTTTTGGCATCATCTCCATTATAACTTTCGTGTTGTTTGAACGAATAGAAAACCTAGATCTTGAAATAAAGGAAAGGCAATTAAATCAAATCGAGAGTGAGAAACGTGAAGTGGAAGTGCAACTTAAAATGCTGCAGGCACAGATCGAGCCGCATTTTCTGTTCAACACCTTAGCTAACGTCAGTAGCTTGATTGGCAGCGATCCTGTGTTAGCAAAAATCTTACTGGAACGCCTTAATGATTGGCTTAGAGTTGCCTTGGCACGAGCCCGTAGTGAAAATGCAACACTAGGCGATGAGCTTGATATGCTTGAGAATTACTTACAAATAATGCATATCCGCTTTGGTGAGCGATTACACTGGGATATTGCTATTTCTGAAGATTTAAGATTACTTTCATTTCCTCCAATGTTACTACAACCTCTTGTAGAAAATGCGATTCGCCACGGAATTGAGCCTAAACTTGGCGGGGGTAAAATTATTATTCGTGCTGACTTAACCAGTGGAAACTTGCGAATCGAGGTTATTGATAATGGGACAGGTCTTATTGATAGCGCTAACACTGGCGGAACCGGTTTGGTAAACGTGCGGGCTCGTGTTGCTGCCTTGTTTGGTGAAGCTGGACGTTTAACCTTATGTAACAACGCTGAAGGTGGTGTGACTGCATCGTTGGAGTTGCCACAATGAAAGCCATCATTGCCGATGATGAAAAACATCTAGCAGAAGACCTGCGGTATCGATTAGCCTGTTTGTGGCCTGAATTGCAAATAGAAGCAGTGGTATATGATGGGGTGGCTGCAGAGCAAGCTTTATTGGAAATCAAGCCGGACCTAGCCTTTCTTGACATACGTATGCCTGGAAAAAGTGGGTTAGATGCAGCGTTGTCAGCAGCCTTAAGCAATTGCCGCGTTGTTTTCGTCACTGCGTTCGAGGATCATGCAGTGCAGGCTTTTGAACTGGCTGCGGTTGATTACTTACTGAAGCCAGTCTCCGACGAGCGGCTTGTGAAATGTGTAGATCGATTAAAACAGCACAATATAATTGATGTGCCAGATGATTTATTAATACGCATACAGCAAATGCTGCTAACCCCCACGAGGCAGAAACCATTAAACTGGCTGCGGGCCCAAGTCGGCCAAATAGTGCGCATGGTAGCCGTAGATGATGTTTGCTACTTTCAATCGGCTGATAAATATACAGCGGTGTTGACGCGTGAAACTGAATTATTGCTACGCACACCACTCAAGGAAATAATCAGTCAACTTGATCCTGAAAAATTTTGGCAGGTACATCGCGGGACAGTGGTAAATGTTAGTCAGATTATTTCTGCACATCATGATTTACTTGGCAGGGTTTCGCTTACCCTGCGGAATAGATCCGAAAAGATTTCAGTGAGTCGCAGTTATACGCATCTTTTCAGACAAATGTAAGTGAATGCCACCGATGCGTCCGCTATCATTTAAATCACGTTTCTTTAACATCGCAAGCAAATCTGGCGGCCCTCATTATAGCGTTGCCAAGCTTTCTGATGGTGAGCGTAACGCTCTCTTAATAGCTGCAACAGTACTTAGCGTTACGCCAGAAACGTTACTGTTAATTGACGAGCCAGAACGTCATCTTCATAGATCAATTATTTCGCCGTCACTGACATTTACTAAATGCGCTTGTTCATCAGCATGATAGCTACTTCTTACCATTGGGCCACTGGCGGTGTTATTAAAGCCCATTGCATTGGCTTTCTCTTTGAGGGCTTCAAACGCGCTAGGTTTAACGTAGCGCATCACTGGTAAATGATGCACGCTAGGCTGTAAATATTGGCCTAAGGTTAGCATGCTGACATTGTGAGCACGTAAATCTTGCATCACCGCTAAAATCTCTTCGTCAGTTTCGCCTAAACCTAGCATTAAGCCAGATTTTGTCGGCACGTTTGGGTACAGTGCACCAAAGGTTTTTAATAAAGTGAGTGAGTTTTGATAATCCGAGCCTGGTCGAGCTTGTTTATAAAGGCGCGGCACGGTTTCCAGATTATGGTTCATCACATCTGGTGGCGCTTTGCGTAAAATTTCCATCGCCACGTCTAGGCGACCACGAAAATCTGGCACTAATACCTCAATTTTAATGTTGGGCGACTGCGCGCGTACTGCTTCAATACAATCCACAAAATGCTGCGCCCCGCCATCACGTAAGTCATCACGATCTACGCTGGTAATCACCACGTAGTTAAGCTTCATTTGTGCGATGGTGCGAGCTAGGTTTTCAGGTTCATTGACATCTGGCGTCAATGGTTTGCCATGCGCGATATCGCAAAATGGGCAACGACGCGTGCAGATGTCGCCCAAAATCATAAAGGTAGCGGTGCCGCTACTAAAGCATTCGCCTATGTTTGGGCAGCTGGCTTCTTCACAAACGGTATGTAGCTTATTGTCGCGCAGAATTCTCTTAATTTCTTGGTAGCGGGCCGAATCAGGCACCTTCATCCGTATCCATTCTGGCTTGCGCTGCATAGGCTGCGGAATGATTTTGATTGGTATGCGCGATGTTTTTTCGGCATCTCTTTCTTTTACACCTGCGATTTTACTGCTAGGTGTTTTAGGTGTATTTACATCAGTCATGCGTATGTCCGTTTGCTAAATTAAGGATGAGTTTTTTTGCGAGCAACTCAGCTATAGCTTGTACGTTGGTATTTAAACCTAAGTCTTTCATTTGTGTCACTTTTAAGCCAGCATAACCGCAAGGGTCTATTGCCTCAAATGGCGTTAAGTCCATGTTTACATTTAAACTTAAGCCGTGATAGCAGCAGTTTTTTTTAATGCGTAAGCCTAGCGAGGCTATTTTGGCGCCCTGCACGTACACACCAGGCGCATCGGATTTTGCTGAGGCTTCAATGCCATGTTCGGCCAATAATGCGATGACAGTATTTTCAAGTACGCTAACCAGTTTACGAATGGTCAAGTGGGCGCGCTTAAGGTCTAACAACAGGTAAATAATGACTTGCCCTGGGCCGTGATAAGTAATCTTTCCGCCACGATCAGTGGATATTAAAGTAATATCATCGCGAATTGGTAAACGCACATTTTTACGATTAAGGCCTAATGAATAAACAGGCGAGTGCTCTGTTAGCCATAGCTCGTCAGGTGTGTCGCTTAATCTTAGAGCCGTGAAGTTTTGCATGGCTAGGCAGATGGCTTCAAAGTCTGTCATGCCCAAATGCCTTACCAATAAGTTGTGCTGAATGCTTAAAGGCGGGGCCATGAACTGTAGGGCGTGCTTAATCAGATTTTGTCTGATTAGAGCGCAAACTTCACCAGGGGATGTGCGCTAAGTAAACGATAAACATCATCTAGCTGCGCTTGTGAAACCACATGTACCGTGCAAGTTAGGCTGATATATTTACCGCCAGAACTTGCGCGCATTTCAATATGTGCCGCGTTAAAACTAGGTACTATAGATTGAATCAATTCAATGATCGTTTGCGAAAATGTCTCTTGCGTTGCCCCCATCACTTTGATGGGGAATTCGCATGGGAAGTCGATTAGCGGTGGGGCGGTATGTGGTTCAATTTCAGCCATGATTTAATCTCCCTAATGCCAATAACTATTGTAAAAGTAACTTAATTGAATCCCAAGCGCGGCCTAAAATGCCAGCGCCATCAATGGTTTTTGCAGCCACCAGTGCACGCTCATCAATCATTTTGCCATTCAGCATAAATTTAACATTACCAATCACCTGACCTTTTTTAATAGGCGCAATTAAAGGCTGTGTGCTTGAAATCACGGCTTTAACGTTTGTATACTGACCTTTTGGAAGGGTGAGGTATAAATCATTCGCAACGGTTGAGGCTAATTGATTTTCGGTACCTTTCCAAACCTTCAATTGGCTAATGCTTTGGCTTTGCTTGTAAACTAAGGTTGAATCAAAATATTGAAAGCCATAATTAAGTAGTTTTTGGCTTTCTGTCGCGCGCGCAGCGTCACTAGGCGCGCCTAGCACTACTGATATGCGGCGTACACCATCGCGTTTTGCCGATGAAATTAAGCAAAAGCCAGCTGATTCAGTATGCCCAGTTTTCATGCCGTCTACATTAGGGTCTAGCCAAAGTAAACGGTTGCGGTTGGGTTGCGTGATGTTGTTGTAGGTATATTCTTTGACGGAATATAAACGTTTATATTGATCAGGAAAGTCGCTGATTAAAGCCGTTGCAAGCACGGCTAAATCTTTTGCCGTGGTGTAATGTTGCGGGTCTGGCAAGCCCGTTGCATTCATAAAGTGGGTGTTTTTCATGCCCAAGCGTTGCGCTTCTTTATTCATCATCTCGGCAAATTGCATCTCAGTACTTGCAATGCCTTCAGCTAAAGTAATAGACGCATCATTGCCAGACTGAATAATCATGCCGTGTAACAGCTCATCTACTGTGACCGGTTTATTCGGCTCGATGAACATTTTTGAGCCTTCGATTTTCCAGGCAATTTCGCTCACAGGGAGTGTTTGAGTGAGTTGTAGATGCTTGTTTTTAAGTGCTTTGAAGCTCAAGTAAGCCGTCATTAATTTGGTGAGTGAAGCGGGCTCTACGCGCATATCGCTATTGAGCGTAGCAATGGTATTGCCGCTATTAAAGTCTTTAAGTAAATAGGCTTTAACGGCCAAGTTTGGTGGCGGTGCAATTTGCGTTTCTTCGGCCTGTGCTAACGGTGCAAGGCTAATGCTGGCAAAGGTGAGCGCTAAAATGACTCGTTTTAATAGTGCCTGTTTTAAAATACTAGGTGTGATTTTTTGCATGGTATTGAATGTTTAACTTTATTAATTTTGGACGATAGCGGATATGTTTAATTGTCTGCGGATATTGGCGGCTGAAGCATCCGCGTCATTTCTGTTGGTGTATGGACCAAGCCGTACACGATACAGGCCATTATTATACACCTTAGCCACGCCAACGCTTTCGTCTGGCTGTAATCCCTGGATTTTCTTCAGCACAAGGTCACCATTGATTTCATTTTTAAAAGCGCCAGCTTGCACGTAATATTGCTCGCTATTAGGAATGGTGTTAATTGGCTCAGCAATAGCTGGCATTGTTTTGACAGTGACCTCAGGCATTGCGGTTTGGGCGGCTGTTATTGCTGTAGTTGCCGGCATGGTTGCCGCTACAGTGGCAGGTGATTTAGCCATCTTTAGCATGGCTTCGGCACTGGTATCAATGGTTTCAACTTCAACCAAACCACTGCCTTGGTTAATTAACCTAAGTTTGTAGGCGGCCGCATATGATAAATCTATCAAACGGTCACGCTTGAATGGGCCTCTATCGTTAATGCGAACAATCACCGAACGCCCATTGGCAGGATTAGTGACTTTGGCATAACTGGGGATAGGTAATACCGTATGTGCACCAGACATGCCGTACATGTCGTAAATTTCACCAGTTGAAGTTTTTTTACCGTGATATTTTCTACCATACCAAGAAGCAACGCCCTGTTTTTTGTAAGGTGAGTAGCTGGTCAAAGGCGTGTATTGCTGGCCCAGCGCAGTATAAGGTTTGTTGGCGCGCGCTAGTGGCACTTCAGTTTTTAATGTTGCATCAGGAATGCTGTCAATATCAGCGGGTGCGTTATCGCCAGGGCCGTCATCTAAATAATATCCACCAGCACTTGGTTTTAGCGCTGGCTTTGAAGACGCAGATGCAGCTGGCGTTGTTGCGGCAGGGGGCAAGACGGAGTTTGTTACGCAGGATGTCAGTAAAATAATGCTGAGTAATAAAATGAGCTTGTTAAGATTTTTCATTTACGTAGTCACCAATTTTTTATGTGTGTGTATGCTCATTAATATACCAAAGCTTAAACATAGCGTCACCATTGAAGTGCCACCATAGCTGATCAACGGCAATGGTACGCCGACTACTGGTAAAATGCCGCTCACCATGCCCATGTTCACAAAGGCGTAGGTGAAGAAGGTGAGTGTAATACTTCCGGCTAATAATCGTGTAAACGTGCTTTGTGCTTGCGATGCGATGACTAATCCACGCAGGATAATCAAGCTGAAAAGTAATAGTAATAATAGGTTGCCCAACAAACCAAACTCCTCGCCAAACACAGCAAAAATGAAGTCGGTACTGCGTTCAGGTAAAAAGTCTAACTGTGCCTGTGTGCCCTTTAGCCAGCCTTTACCAGCAATGCCGCCAGAACCTACTGCAATAATCGCTTGTATGGTGTGGTAGCCTGCGCCGAGAGGGTCTTGTGTTGGGTCGAGTAAAATCTCAATGCGTCGTCTTTGATAATCATGCAACATAGACCAAAGTAATGGGCTAGAGGCGGCAAATAATACGCCGCCACCAACGAGAAACTTCCAGCTTAGTCCCGCCAAAAATAATATATAAAAGCCTGATGCTGCAATCAATATGGCGGTGCCTAAATCAGGCTGCTTCATGATTAACGCCACTGGCACTAGTAGCAATAAACCGCCGACAGCAAAGTCAGCCATTGCTGGCTTGCCTTCTCTTTTTGAGAAATACCAAGCGAGCATCATGGGCATGGCAATACGCATGATTTCTGAGGGTTGAATTTGGGTGAAACCTAAACTCAGCCAGCGGCGGGCGCCGTGGCTGACTGAGCCGAATAATGCTACTGCAATTAACAGCAAAACGCCTAATACGTAAAGTGGCAGTGCAATTCGCTCCAGTTGATTTGGTGCAACGTTGGCAGCGGCCCACATAAAACTTAACGCGACGATAATATTAATGCCCTGTCCAGACAGCCGAGAAAGACTTTGTCCTGAGGCGCTATAAAGTACAACCAAGCCAACTAATAATGTAAAAAACAAACAAGTCATCAAAAAAGAATCGATGTGTTTTGCCAAATGTTTAAATAGTTTACTAATCATGTAACTCTTCTTCTGGGATTGGTGCAGCTGTAGTCGGCGCCCTAGCTCCTGTCGGTTTCACAGTCGCTTTCGGGTCCGCTACTGTGTCTATGACGGGCAATTTTCCTAACAGATAATAATCCATGACTTTTCTGGCAATTGGGCCGCCAGCTGAGCCGCCGTGACCACCATTTTCAACAATCACCGCCAATGCAATTTTGGGATCTTCCGCAGGAGCATAGGCAATGAATAAGGCGTGGTCACGGTGACGCTCGTTAATGCTACTCGCGTTATATTTTTCATTTTGTTTAATGCCAATGACCTGCGCCGTGCCTGTTTTTGCGGCGATGGCATAGGCCGCATTAGCGCCCACACTTGCGGCCGTGCCACCAGGCAGGGTTACATCCATCATGCCGCGTCGGACAATGGCAATGTTCTCGGGGTTAAGCGTGATTTTATCTTGAACCACAGCAGAAATTATCTGAGTTTCACCTGTTATCGCTTTTTGAATTTCCGTGACTAAACGCGGTTTCATGGCCACGCCATCGTTGGCGAGTATTGCTGTGGCTTGCGCTAGCTGCATCGGCGTGACTAAAGTATAGCCTTGCCCTATACCAGCAATTACCGTTTCACCTTGATACCAAGGTTGTTTGTAGCGGCGCATCTTCCATTCTGGGGTGGGTAGCAAGCCACCAATTTCACCTTGAATATCAATCCCAGATTTTTCTCCAAATCCAAAATGGCGTACAAAATCAGTTAATTTTTCTATACCTAATTCTAGTGCCAAGCCATAAAAAAAAGTATCGCAAGAAATGGTAATCGCACGTTGCATATCGACCATGCCGTGGCCACCTGGCTTCCAGTCGCGATAGTGATGTGCACTATTGGCTAGCGTAAAGTAACCAGCATCATGGATGGCAAAAGGTGGTGCGCGTTTGCCGTTCTCCAACCCAGCCATCGCCGCAAATGGTTTAAAGGTAGAGCCAGGGGGGTAAATGCCACGTATCGGACGGTTGATTAAAGGTTTGTCTAACGAGTCATTGAGCGCTTTCCAGTTTTCAACATCAATACCATCGACAAACAAATTAGGATCAAACGTTGGCTGGCTTACGTAAGCCAATACCGCCCCCGTTTTTGGCTCAATCGCCACTAATGCGCCGCGATGCTCGCCAAAAGCCGTTTCAGCAATCTCTTGCATTTTGCTGTCAATCGATAAAATGATGTTGTTGCCAGGCACTGGGGCGGTACTGGATAACACTCTTACGGCGCGTCCGTCTGCGTCAATCTCGACCTGCTGAAAGCCTGTGGTGCCATGTAAATTGGGCTCATAAAATTGTTCTATGCCACTTTTTCCAACGTGGTCAGAGCCTTTGTAGTTAGATAACGCCCCTGACTTTTCCAGACCTGATAAATCTTTATCGTTAATTCGCCCGATATAGCCCACAACGTGCGCACCAAGTTTACCTAATGGGTAATGGCGAAATAAGCGAGACTTGATTTCCACGCCAGGGAAACGGTAATGATTAACCGCAAAACGAGCCGCTTCGACTTCATTCAGGTGGGTGCGTATGGGTACACTTTCAAAGTTATGGCTTTCTTCACGTAGTTTGCTGAAGCGTTTACGATCGAGCGGGCTTATTTCAACGAATTGCTTGATTTCGGTTATGGTGGCTTCAAGATCATCCACTTTTGACGGCGTGATTTCTAATGTGTAAACGAAGAAGTTGTGCGCCAGCACCACGCCATGTTTATCAATAATCAGGCCGCGATTCGGCACAATAGGCGCTAGCGAAATGCGGTTCTTTTCAGCCAGCGTTTGGTAGCGATTGTATTGAGAGATTTGCAGATAAAAAAAACGTGCAGCAAGCACGCCAAATAACGCTAGCACCACAAACGCAGTGAAGCCCAACCTGAGTCTGAAGTAATATTGCTCATGTTGAAAGTTTTTGAGTTCAGTACGCATGCTTAAATGCCCAGTATCAAGCCTTCAAGCGGCATGCTATTACGCACCTTAAAATCAAGCACCACGCGCACGCCCACCAGTATTCAAACCAAACATCACGGCGATTCTCCACAATAAAACACCAATCATGCTGGGTAAAAAGTAATCCCAGCCTAATAGTTGGGCGCCCCCAAAAATCTTAAGAATGAGTATGGTGACCTGAGCGATTAGCAATAGTAAAAATACATAAAATAGCTGCTGTGTGCCGCTATATAACACTAAGCGCTTTTGGTACAGCACGGCAAAAAACGCGGTGACGGTATAGGCTAGCGCATATTGGCCAAAGATACCGCCAGTGGCTAAGTCCATGAACAGGCCCGCAAACCAGGCTGTGCCAACATTGCATAAATTGGGTGCCCGTATCAGCCAAAATATGATGACCAGTAATAAAAAATCAGGTCGTAATTTTAACGAGAATCCAGACCATGGCAATAACTGGCAGATAAAGGCTAGTAATAATGATAAGTAGATGGATTT
>CAINBI010000044.1 GCA_903846555.1 uncultured Pseudomonadota bacterium | reverse complement strand
GAATATTTACCACACCTGTTTGGCGCTAGCGGTTTTGCCGTGATACGAAAACCAGAAGACTTGCCTAAAGAACTACCGTTGTTATACGCACAAATGACCCGTTAACAAATGACCGACTCAAGTGCCTGCCTCAAGTGCCTGCCTAGCGGCGAAACAGCATTGAGCTGAGCTAAGTCGCGTAAGTAAAACTCAACCCCATATTTGAGCGCTTTGCATGAAAATATTTCCAAGATACAACATTAGACTTCATCGGGAAGACTGACCTTTAATATTTTTTGTTAAAATTGATGCTCTGGGAGCCAATAGCGACGGGCCTCGCAGGGCAGGTGTTTTGATGATAATCGCGACATTTTCCTTACTTTACTTCACCATCAAGCTCAGAAAAAGAAGGGCTTTAAGCCTCGCGCATCTGTGTTAATGCTTGTTCTAACCGTTCTACGCCTATCACTTCTATGCCTTCAATACGCTGCTTTGGCACGTTGGCTTTAGGCACTATGGCTTTGGTAAATCCTAGCTTGGCGGCTTCTTTTAAGCGCATTTGTCCGCCTTGTACTGGGCGCACTTCGCCAGCTAAACCAACCTCGCCAAATACAATCAGTTTATGATCCAGCGGCTTATTTTTTAATGAAGAAACAATCGATAGCAATACGGCTAAATCGACCGCTGGCTCGGCGATTTTAACGCCACCTACGGCATTGATAAACACATCTTGGTCAAAGCACGCCACGCCTGCATGGCGGTGTAATACTGCTAGTAGCATGGCCAAACGATTTTGCTCTAAACCCACACATAGCCGCTTTGAATTAGGCGCATGGCTTTCATCGACTAAGGCTTGAATTTCAATCAGCAATGGTCTCGTGCCTTCCATTGTGACGGTAATGCAGGAACCTGCAACCTGCTCGCTATGATGCGATAAAAATAAGGCTGACGGATTAGTGACTTCGCGTAAGCCTTTTTCGGTCATGGCAAACACCCCTAACTCGTTCACCGCACCAAAGCGATTTTTAAATGCGCGAATCAGGCGGAAGGACGAATTTTGGTCACCTTCAAAATAAAGCACGGTATCTACAATATGCTCCAGCACGCGCGGGCCCGCTAAAGTACCTTCTTTGGTGACGTGACCAACTAAGATAACGGTAATGCCAGCCTGCTTGGCCAGACGCGTCAGTTGCGCGGCACATTCACGTACTTGCGCCACGGAGCCTGGTGCAGATTGCAAGGCTTCTGAATATACGGTTTGAATAGAGTCAATCACGGCAATATCAGGCTTATGTTTTTGTAAGGTGCTGATGATTTTTTCTAAGTTAATTTCAGCCAATAGTGAAATAGGGCTGGCATCTAAACCAAGTCGCTTGGCACGCATGGCTATTTGTTGCGGCGACTCTTCTCCACTGACATAAATGGCTTTGCGCGCATTGCCGATATGGCACAAGGTTTGCAGTAATAGTGTGGATTTTCCAATGCCTGGGTCTCCGCCAATTAAAACCACGCCGCCAGGCACTAAACCACCGCCAAGTACACGGTCAAACTCACTTACGCCAGTAGGCTGACGCGGCACCTCGGCGGCCTCAATTTCGGCTAATTTCTGCAAGCCCGCCGTTTCTGCCAGTGGCGCATAGCGGCTTGCGATTGAACCCACACTGGCCGCTTCAGCAATGGTTTCAACCAAGGTATTCCAAGCGTGGCAATTAGGGCATTGCCCCTGCCACTTAGGTTCTACGCCACCGCATTCTGTGCAGCTATATATTGTTTTGGCTTTTGCCATTAGCGTGATCCTATTCAATCAACAACTTGCATCGGCACGCGTGCTGCTATGGCGCATAGCAATTCGTAACACACGGTACCAGAGGCTTCAGCAACGGTATCTACTGGCACGGTATTGCCCCATAATTCAACTGGGCTGCCGATATGCGCTTCAGCAATATGCGTGACATCACAAAACAGCATATCCATAGAAACGCGACCTAGTGTTTGACTCATTATGCCATTCACCGCAATAGGCGCGCCCAGCTGATTTTTGTCTGTCAGATATTGTCCAGCGTGCCTAGGGTAGCCATCCGCATAACCGCAGGCAACAATGCCAACGCGGGTGGTTTGGCTGGCGGTAAATCGGTTGCCATAACCTAGGCTTTCACCCGCTTGAATCGTTTGTATACTGATAATTTCGCTGGTGAAGGACATGGCAGGTTTTAGGTCAAATTGCCTAGCTAAAGTACCTGTTACTGGCGATGCGCCGTATAAAATAATGCCCGGCCTTACCCAGTCAGCATGGACTTGAGGGTGGCGCAAAATAGTCGCTGAATTAGCAAGAGAGCTTGGTAGTGGTTCTGGCAAATTGAGTTTTTCTACCGTTTGTTGAAATAAGGCCAGTGGTGCGGCAATGCCCAGCGGCTCATCGGCGGTGGCAAAGTGCGTCATTAAGGTGATTTTATTGATGTTTGTACAGGATTTTAATCGGCTAAACGCAGCTAAAAACTCGCTAGCATTAAAACCTAAACGGTTCATCCCCGTGTTCATTTTGAGATGAATATTAATTTTTTTAGATAATCTGGTTTGCTCCAGCATCTCGATTTGTGCGGCGGAATGCACCACAATATCTAAGCCTAAGCTGGCGGCAATGCCTAATTCTTGTACGCTAAATACACCTTCTAACAGCAAAATGACTTGGCTAAAGCCGGCTTCACGTAAATCTATCGCTTCATTCAAACCCAGCACAGCAAAGCCATCGGCTTGATTAAGCCCATGCGCCACGTTGATTAAACCGTGCCCATAACCGTTGGCTTTAACCACCGCCATTATTTTTGAATGTGGGGCGTGTTTTTTTACAATCGCTAAATTGTGCTGTAACGCGCTTTGAGAAATACTGGCGCCAATGGGGCGCCTGTTTGATTGCAGGTGTGATTGCATGTTTGGTTGCATGTTTGGTTGCATAGACTGCTGCATATTAAAACGTATTCACTATCAATAATGCGGTTGTATTTAACAGAACTTAATAACTATCTGCCATGTGGCCGCTACCTGCGTAATTCTCAAAACGCGTATGCTGTCCTATAAAGGTAAGTCGCACCCGACCAATCGGGCCATTACGCTGTTTAGCAATAATAATTTCTGCAGTGCCTTTATCAACACTATCTGGGTTATATACCTCATCGCGATAGATAAATAAAATCACATCGGCATCTTGCTCAATCGCGCCAGATTCACGTAAGTCACTCATGACTGGGCGTTTATCCGGGCGTTGCTCCACACTACGGTTTAGCTGAGAAAGTGCCACTACTGGGCAATCCAGCTCTTTGGCTAGGGCTTTAAGAGAACGTGAAATCTCAGAAATTTCTGTCGCGCGGTTTTCACCCTGACGGCCCGCAGGCGCGGACATAAGTTGCAAGTAATCAACGACAATTAAGCCTAGCTTGCCACATTGGCGATGCAAGCGACGCGCCCTTGCCCTAACATCAAATGAGCTTAAACCAGCGCCCTCATCTATAAAAATCGGCGCTTCGTTAAGCTTACCTAGCGCAGTCGTCAGTTTTTCCCAATCTTCATCTTCTAACTTACCGGTACGCATGCGATGCTGGTCTAAGCGACCGACCGAGCCGATCATCCGCATGGCGAGCTGCGTTGACGCCATTTCCATCGAAAATACCGCTACTGGCAAGCCAGTATCAAGCGCAACATTTTCAGCCATATTGAGTGAAAATGCCGTTTTACCCATTGAAGGTCGTCCCGCGACGATGATTAAATCGCCGCCTTGCATGCCCGAAGTCATTGAATCAAGGTCCGCAAAGCCAGTCGGCACGCCAGTCACGTCGGATGGATTATCACGAGAAAAAAGTTGGTCGATACGGTCAGCCACTTGTGGCAATAACACTTTAATATCAACGAAACCCTGAGAGCTACGTTTACCGCCTTCAGCAATCTGAAAAATCTTCGCCTCGGCTTCATCTAATAATTGTTGAGCATCGCGACCGTTAGGCGCATAAGCACTTTCTGCAATGCCAGAACCAACCACCACCAGTTGCCGCATCACCGCACGCTCATGCACAATTTCAGCATAGCGCCGAATATTGGCAGCCGTCGGTGTACTTTGTGCCAGCGCGCCCAAATAGGCAATGCCACCAATGCTAGACAGTTCAGCGGTATTTTCTAGCGATTCTGCCACTGTCACAATATCGGCGGGCTTGTTATGTTCAATCAGCTTGGCAATATGTTGAAATATCAGCTTGTGGTCGTGCCGATAAAAATCTTTAGCCGTTAAAATATCGGCTACTTTATCTAGCGCTTCATTCTCAAGCAGCAAGCCGCCTATGACTGATTGCTCGGCTTCTACCGAATGTGGAGGGATTTTGAGTGCATCTAATTGTAGGTCGACCATGTGCTAATTATACTGAATAAAAAAACAGCCGCGCTATTTTTATCCAGTCACAGATGAATTGACGGCTGTCACTAGAATGAATTTTAAATATAATCGTTACTAGGTAAAAACTAATGGTATTTGTGTGTGGGTAAATTAACCTACTGCGGCTAAACCAATAAAACACATGCTCTGCGAGCCAACAGGGACGGGCTTCGCAGGGCATGTATTGTGAATTTATTAGTCAAGTGGAATATGCCGGTTCTGCCAACGCGGCAGTTTTAGTGTCGAAAATGTTGCGCGTTGGCAACGAGTTGCCCATTATCTTACTAGGTTCTAGCAATAGGCGGCCAATGTGTGTTTACTAGTGAGTGGGATAGTTACGCACAAAAAACTTATGCTGAAAATTTCGCTAACGGTCATTTATTATCAGGTGACATTACGAAAATAGCTGCAGAAGACATTCCAGATTATGACGTTTTGTTGGCAGGATTTCCATGCCAGCCTTTTTCAATTGCAGGTGTTAGTAAAAAAATGCGCTAGGCAAGGCGCATGGCTTCGCTGCTGATGGGGTTTTCAGGCACTTTTAGGATTCCAGTTTCAGATGCGCGGGCATACCAACAGTTTGCAGAGGCCGCAGTTGTGCCAATGATAGAAGTTACTGCTAAACTCATGGCTTCATTCATAAAAATAGATGGGGCGGAACTGGCTGCGCAATCAATAGCTATTTCTGAAAATATGACAAATTCAAAACTTTGGACAAAAGAACAGGTAAAGCTTGCCTTTCATCTTTACTGTCAAATTCCTTTCGGTAAGATTGATAGCAGAAACAAAGAAGTTATCAGTTTAGCAAAAGTCATTGGTCGTACATCAGGCGCTGCTGCAATGAAAATGCTCAATATTGCCAGCCTTGACCCTGCAATTACGAACACAGGGCGAGTGGGGTTGGGCAACGCCTCTGCGCTTGATCGTGAAGTTTGGGAAGAATTTCACGCAGATTGGGAAAGACTAGCAGTTGAATCTCAATTACTCAGACAGCAATTAGATAAAGAAATGCCTCAAGATTTTGAGGTTGAAAGTGATTTGCTTATTCCTGAGGACTTTGCAGGTGAAACAAGGCAAGTTATTGCTACGCAACGCATTAAACAGCAATTCTTTCGCCGCGCGGTATTAAGTAGCTACCGTGGGCGATGCTGCATGTCAGGATTATCAGAACCTAAATTACTAATAGCTAGCCACATCGTGCCATGGAGTATTGATAAAACAAACCGACTAAATCCTAGCAATGGACTATGCCTTTCAGCTATACATGATAGGGCTTTTGATCAAGGCTTAATTACTTTAGATGACGATTTTAAAATTATCATTTCAGAGCAGATACAAAAACCTAATGACACATTTATGAAGGAAATATTCCTGCCCTTGAATGGCAAGAGAATTGAGTTTCCCGATAGGTTTACACCTGATATAGCATTTATTGCTTGGCATAGAAGCACAGTTTTTGTGAATAGTAGGCAATGACTCATTTGAGGATTAGGGAATTTGTACCCAACACAATTTATTACATCATGTCTGGAATGCCGAACTGTTGCCCAAAATGCCAAACTCGTTTAGATATCATTGAAACGGTTAAGATTGAAAATGAAGATGTGGAGCTGTGGCAAGCTTAAAAAATCATATATCTTAGTATTTTGAAGGTTTGCTTATGAAATGGAACAAAAACACGCGCAAGCGGCTTATGTGTCATATAAAAGCAACCAAATTGAGCTGATGGCTTATCAGTACGCCAGCCCTACATTGATGGGTGAAGGCACAAATTTCAATCACTATCTTAGTGCATTCTCTGCGGGTTTAGTCGTGTTTGACCCGGCATCAAAAGTGATGAATGCAAGTACGCTAAAATCTACAGTTAAGGTACGCAGCCAATTTAGAATATCTGTAAAGCAACCAACTCATTTGTGTCAAAAATTTGAGCCAGTTGGATTTTAGAAATAAAAAAACCAGCACGTAGGGTCGATGAGCATGGCATTATCCACCGAATGGTTCTATTTCAACATCCTTTCAATTATCGAGATTTAATTTATTGTGAACGCCCATCTATTGAGCGGTTTATGGATTTAGTCACTGATAAAAAATTGTGTTCGAATTTATTATGTCAGAAAAAGCTAATGGCAGTATTAGAAATCACGGCTACCCTTGGCGCTTAGTTTCTGATAGTTTATTAGATAAACTCTTTAGCTCACAAATACAGTTAAGATAAAACAATGGTTAAAACCACTTAAAACACATGCTCTGAGAGCCAATAGGGACGGGCTTCGCAGGGCATGTTCTGATTGAGTGTGGATGGCAGTAAAGTTGCGGCTTAAAACTCATCCCAGTCACCATCGATGCTAGTAACAGTTTTTGCTAGCGATAGTTTTGTGGCAGGTTTAGGCGTAGTTTTATATTCAGGCGCAGCTATTCTTACCTTACTTGCTAGCGTTCTAAGTGGGCTACCGACCGCGCGTTTGTCTTGAGTGGTAGTGCCAGCCAACTTAAAGACAGCCACCACGTCTGTTAGGGCATTGGCTTGCTCTACTAGAGACATTGCAGCAGCGGCAGCTTGTTCTACCAAGGCGGCATTTTGCTGGGTGGCCTCATCTAAGATAGTCACAGCATCGTTAACCTGAGCAATGCCTTGGCTTTGTTCGGCAGAGGCTGCCGCTATCTCGCTGATGATGTCGGCGACACGCTTCACTGAAATCACCACTTCGTCCATCGTGCTACCTGCGTTTTCTACCTGTTTGGTGCCTTCAGCCGTTTTGTTCACAGAGTCCGAGATCAAGCCTTTAATTTCTTTAGCGGCATTGGCTGAACGTTGGGCTAAATTGCGTACTTCAGCTGCGACAACAGCAAAGCCTCGGCCTTGTTCGCCAGCTCTTGCTGCTTCTACTGCTGCATTAAGCGCGAGGATGTTAGTTTGAAAGGCAATGCCATCAATGACGCTGATAATATCTTCAATTTTTTTCGCGCTGGTATTGATGGCACTCATGGTCGCCACCACCGTAGATACAACTTCTCCGCCTTTAACAGCAACGCTAGAAGCGCTGAGTGCTAGTAGATTGGCTTGTTTGGCATTTTCTGCATTGTGTTTTACGGTGGATGAAAGCTCTTCCATGGTGGCTGCGGTTTCTTCTAGCGTTGAGGCTTGTTGCTCTGTTCTGGATGAGAGGTTGTTATTGCCTGAGGCAATTTCGCCAGCAGCGGTATTGATGGTTTCTACGGCTGCTTTAACAGCAATAATCGGTGCGACAACCGTTTCAAGTGTTGCATTGACGCCTTCAATAATCTTGCAGAAATCACCTTGATGTTGCAATGCATCAGCGCGTTTGGTGATGTGTCCTTCACTCACTGCCTCGGCCAACATATCGGTATCGCTGACTAATCTGTTGATCGCATCAATACAAGTGTTGAGGTTGTTTTTAATGGTATTGAAGTCACCATAGTAGGTATCAGTAATTTTTTCAGGAATATCTCCTTGAGAGATGCGATCCACGCAATCAGCCGCCACATTGAGTGGACGAATCACATAATCTAGCGTGCTGTTCACGCCTTCTATGACTCTACGGAAGTCGCCATCATGTTTTGCTGCATCAGCGCGGGTCGATAACAAACCTTTCTTGGTGGCATCTGCCAGTATTGCTGCATCAGACACTAGCGCATTCACTGCGTCAATACAGGTGTTGAGATTGTTTTTAATGGCATTGAAATCGCCGTTGTAAGTGTCAGTGATCTTGGCTGGGATATTGCCTTTTGAAATGTCGTCTACGTATTTGGCAGCTATATTTAACGGCCCAATGACGGCATCTAAACAATTATTGACCCCTATTATTACTTTGCGGAAATCCCCTTGATATTTACTTGCATCAGCACGGGTGGCAAGGCGACCTTCGGTAGCGGATTTTTCCAGATGACTGGTTTCAATCACCATGCTGTTAACGGCATCGATACATTGATTTAGATTATTCTTAATGGCATTGAAATCACCATTATAGGTAACGGTAATTTTGGCTGGGATATCACCCTTGGAAATGCGGTCTATATAATTGGCTGCAACATTGAGTGGCTCAATGACAGAATCTAAAGTGTTATTGAAGCCGACTACCACCGCCTGAAACTCACCCTGGTGTTTGCTTACATCCGCACGCGTTGCAAGACGCCCCTCTACTGCAGATTGTGAAAGCATAGCAGCGTCAGCAACCAATGCCTTGACGTTATTCTGTAGTACGCTCATGGCGGCTATTGCACTGTTACGATCATTAGCAGCAAGCGCAATAGTAAAGTTGAGGTCACCTGCAGCAATACGAGTCGCAGCATCTTTAATCTGCTCTGGTTCTCCACCAAGCGCCTTGTGCATGGCGCGTGCCATCGTTAAACCGATCATGATTAAAATAACCATCGCGCCAAGCAATGCGCTTAAGGAAATTAAACGCGTATTTTCATAGCGTGTGGTTGCTGCATGATATTCGTTGCGGGCGATATCTAACTGTAGCTTAATTAAAGCATCCAAATCAACTTTAGTAGCAGCGAATAGTCGTTGTGTCTGATCAGCATAGCGCATCGTTGCGATGTGATTGTTAAGTCGTAATGTAATCATCGCTGGCTTCAAAGCATCGTTTACAAAGTGACTGCGGCTCTCGGCAAATTTATCTGCAAGTATCTTTTCCTCTGGCGTTAAAGTGCTTGCCATGTAACTTTTCCATAAAGCACTAATACTGGCGATATTGTGTTGAATAGCATCGGCGGCTTTAGTTGAGGTCTCTGCATCCATGGCCAGCGATGGCGTTTTACCCGTCATTTCAATTTTGACCTCGCTCAGCGCAGATCTTAATGCAGAGCGATTTTCCACCATAAGGCTAGATATTTGCCCCATTTTGCCGGTTGGCACTAAGCGATCTTCATAGACGGTTTTTAAGCTGTCTCTAGATGCGGATAGCCCATAAATACCTAATCCAGTTAATGTCGTGGCTACCAAAACAGCCAAGCCGACCATCCCTGCCAAACGTTGTCCAACGGTAAGTGCTTTCATTTGCTATTCCTTAGATGCTTGTGAAGCTAATGTTACTGGCAAGCTAATACGGCTAAGCTTTTTACAGTAATACTGGCAACTGAGGACTCGTTAAAGTTTCAGCTGTTAAGTAGCATAAATCTTTTCGTCAAATTTATTTAATCTATAAGAAGTGTTTTTACCTGCCAATTCTCAGGTGAAAACTGATTAAATCCATTCGTAGTGAGCCTTGCTGTTGGCGCGCGGTTGAAATGCAACCAGAAGGCGGCATGCAGTCTATCTGTGTGGTGAATAACGGCGTCGTCACCAGTGGTACAACTTCAAGTTGTGACCGTGTGGAGCACATGGCCTCTAGCGGGGTTTCTATGGTGGAATGGACCGGCGGCAACATGCCAAGCACCGAAGAAAATGTGTACAGTTATGTCAACAAGAAATCCAGCTTCACGGTAATTGCGTTTACCATTCTGACGTTTGCGGTGACGTGGGGGCTGGCGGCGGCGTTGAGTGGGGTTGTGGGGGCTGGGGGGGCGGTAGGCGCTACCGCAACTTTAGCTGGGTTAAACTCACTATCTGTCGGTCTAATCGGCGCTGGCCTCTACGCTGGCGTTGCCGTACTCGGCGGGGCAAGCCTAACCGCCGCACAATCCGGCTGGGCAGGCACTACCGGTAATGGTGTATTAACACCTGATATTGGCTCAATGAATGAGCATCAGCAACGGTTGATACAGGGCGTTAAAAACAAACAAATTAACAGTCGGGTGGGCACGGGCTTGGCTGGGGTAAAATCACTTTACTCTGGCAATTGTGCTGAAAGCTATACCTCGGCGCAATGCAAGACCGCAGGGCTTGATCCTGGCGCAATGCGACGGCCAGACACCTACATTGAATCCAACACGACGCTACAGATGCGTGAAGCTGAGACACAGTGTAAAACACTGGTACCAGCGTCCAACTGGGTAAAAGCTAAAACTGACACTGTAATTGCCGAAGCCGTGCGTGTATGGGTTCAAAAATGCGCTGCGCCTAAAGCAGGGGAGTGGACGGTAACTACGGGGCAGTAGATGATCAACTTAATTTGAATATAAAGAGGCCTTAAACATTACTCCGATTAGGCTTCTATGGGACTAAATACTTAGGATAAAGCCGCAGTAAGAAACTTTATCTCTAATAATGAAGATTCCTTTTATAGTCCCAGTTGAATGCTTGGCAAATAGTTCCACCTATACGTGGCATTCCAGACCATGTGCACTTTCCATCACCAGGTAAAGAAGCTGTTTCCAAAACTGTGCCAAACTTTCCAGGCTCCACTTTAACTTTCACATAAGTACAATCATTCGCACCTGTAGTACATGGCTTTATGTGTATATTTTTATGATGATAGGCATTTACTCCAACAAATCCCGCAGCAAATCCCATTGCAGAAGCTACTGCGCCTAATGTCTGATCAGCATCAGAGCATCTTGGATCGGAGTTATTTGCACCATTACAGGCTTTTTTCTTCTCATCAAAATTAGCATCACCTATCCATACCCCATAAATAATATCGCTCCCGTCGGATGGTAATTTATAAGAGTTTTCAACCTGACTTCTAGCATTGCTTTCTATACTCGCACACCCCGTCACTACCATCGCCGCAGCCAAAGCCAAGCCAATTTTCAATACATTCATTTTCTTATTCAATTTACTTCTCCTAAATTTCACCGATTTCGGTTATGAATCAATTTTACCTAATCTGAAAAAAAGCCAATCCATATTAGCGCTTATCTGGTGATGGTTATCTATTCAGGCAAGAACATTCTCGCTTGATTAAGTACAGATTATCATGGTTAGTTGGGTTGTCAAATCTAGCTAAATTTTAGCTACGGATTTAAAGTGATTGCAGAATGGATTGGT
>CAINBI010000043.1 GCA_903846555.1 uncultured Pseudomonadota bacterium | reverse complement strand
TGAATGTAGGTTGGGAGAAAGTCACTCATCTTATGTGCTGGCTCTAGGCCTTGGGGCGCGCTCGGCATCCTTTCTCCCGGCTCTTCGCGTAAGAGCAATTTAACTCATTTCTGAGTTATTGGTAAGATACAAGGGGCGCGCTTTAGCGCGTCCCGCTTGATGGATGGGTTGGGCAGCATTACTGCAACCCCTTAATTGAAAGCGCACTCATTAAAACAGAATTTGCATTATTGAAATTTTCTAACTGTCCTTGAATGCCATAAGCCCATTTTGCCCCATGAAATAGGTTATTGCGAAGCCTGTAAATAATAATTAGAAGTGCCGCAACACAGTCTGCTGGGTTTGTGTTTTCGGATTTAAGGACGGCATTAACCAACTCAGGGCAATCGTTGATTCTTAAATTTAGGGATGCTAAATGTTGAGTGGCCACTGAGTTTGAGTAGTAGCGTTTTTGAAAATATTGAAGGCTAGCCGAAAAATTCTGCACATCAAGAAGACCCTGTGATGACCACTTATGAGTAAGAGCTAAAATTGCACGAGACGAGCCTCGTGTGGCAAGGGCGCGTGCTTCGAAGAAACTCCAAAGCAGTGAAAAGTTTGATATTGCTTCACGCTCTGGTTCTGACAGAGCGTTGAATCCATGTGCATTTTGTTCGAGCCACTCAATAGGTTTCATAATGCCCAACGTAAAGTAGGCATCCGATTTGACGGTTTATAAAGCGTCAATATTGAATGCCATTTTATATTTGTTAATAAAGTATATAATAAAATCATGGTGTTAACTTTTTTTAGTATTGCCTAAAATTTTATTAATCAACGGTCAAAAATATGCAAACCCTATTACAAAATTCTGATAAAAATGTTGATCCACCTAAGCTCTTAGACCAAGTGCGGGGCAAGATTCGGCTAAAACATTACAGCATTCGTACTGAGCAGGCATATTTAGATTGGATTAAACGCTTTATTTTACATTTTGACAAGCGACATCCCATCGAAATGGGTGCTGTTGAGGTCGAGGTGTTCTTGACGCATTTGGCAGTTGAGCGAAATGTGTCTGCTAGTACGCAAAATCAGGCTAAGAGCGCGTTGTTATTTTTGTATAAAGAAGTGCTGGGTGCAGAATTGCCTTGGCTAGATAAGGTGGAGCAGGCAAAAACGCCTAAACGCCTGCCGACGGTACTAACTAAAAGCGAGGTGCAGGCGGTGCTTAGCCGCTTGAGCGGTACGCATTGGTTAATTGCGAGTTTGTTGTATGGAACGGGCATGCGCATTATGGAGGGGCTACGTTTGCGTGTGAAAGATATTGATTTTGAGCGCAAAGAGATTTTAATTCGTGATGGTAAGGGCTTTAAAGACCGCGTGACGATGCTGCCACTCACGCTGGTCGAGCCGCTTAAAACGCATTTGCAGCGGGTAAAGCAATTGCACCAAAATGATTTGAATGATGGGCTTGGTGCGGTGTATATGCCGCAGGCTTTGGGGTTGAAGTATCCTTATGCGGCGCGTGATTGGATTTGGCAATATGTGTTTCCGAGCGGTCACTTATCACAAGACCCGCGCGAGGTCGTGGACGGCGAGCCTGTGATGCGCCGCCATCACTTGCAAGATCAAACCGTGCAACGTGCGGTGCGCCAAGCGGTGGTGGATGCAAGCATTACCAAGGCGGCAACGCCACACACGCTACGCCACAGTTTTGCCACACATTTGTTAGAAGGCGGTTACGATATTCGCACCGTGCAGGAGTTATTGGGTCATTCTGACGTAGCCACCACCATGATTTATACACATGTGCTGAATAAAGGCGGGCGCGGCGTGAGTAGTCCGCTGGATATTTTGTAGCATAGCTAGCACACACACAATTGGCTGTTAAATTTCTTGTAGTCTTTTTGGCGGTGAGTAAGCTCCCATTGCGTGCTAGTGAAAACCAGTTTATTATAACTTTTGTTATAACATTTAAGATTTGGATAAAATATGCATACTTTAAAACTCACTCAAATTGGCAATTCTGTTGGTTTGATTTTGCCTAAAGAAGTACTGGCGCGCTTGAAGTTGGAAAAAGGTGATACGGTGTTTTTAACTGAGGCACCAGGCGCGGCGACGATTACGCCGCATAATCCCAATTTCAAAGAGCAACTTGATATTGGACGCGAGTTTATGCGCGAGTATCGTGATACCTTTAACGCCTTGGCAAAATAGCATGAGCCAATGGCGGTGCGTAGATAAGCAGCTTTTAATCATGTTGCACGATGAAAGCTTGGCAACACATGGCGGTGCTTCTGGTGTGCGCGATGAAGGTTTTCTGGATTCCGCATTGAATCGAGCGCCAAATTTGGCCTTGTATGAACAGCCAGATTTTGCAGAGTTAGCCGCAGCTTATGGGCTAGGTTTGGCTAAAAATCATGCTTTTGTCGATGGCAATAAGCGTGTTGCATTCCTTTCTGTGGGTTTGTTTTTAGGGCTAAACGGCTATAAATTGAACGCTAGTCAGGTTGATGCAACGTTAACCATACTCGCCTTAGCCGCTGGTGAGATTGATGAAGCTAATTTTGCTGGCTGGATTAGGCAAAATTCGGTCGTTAGATAGGTAGGGTGGGCAACTCGTTGCCCACGCGTAACAATCTTTGATATTCAAGTAACCGCGTGGGCAGAAATCTGCCCACCCTACTTGGCTCCATATTTCGCAAGCTAATTTGGTAGGAGCGACGCCCTCGCCGCGAAGCTATATCTCAGCTTGCTTGAATGTGTGTTTGTTTAATCACTATTGCTTCGCGGCGGGGCGCCGCTCCTACGGGAGATTTCACCGTTAATTAGCCAAAAAAGCGCATATTTCTTTAGCCAGCGTAACAATCTTTGATATTCAAGTAACCGCGTGGGCAGAAATCTGCCCACCCTACTTGGCTCCATATTTCGCAAGCTAATTTGGTAGGAGCGGCGCCCTCGCCGCGAAGCTATATCTCAGCTTGCTTGAATGTGTGTTTGTTTAATCACTATTGCTTCGCGGCGGGGCGCCGCTCCTACGGGAGATTTCACC
>CAINBI010000042.1 GCA_903846555.1 uncultured Pseudomonadota bacterium | reverse complement strand
TTCACACTCATGCCTGGCTGAAATTGAATTCGGTTCATGCTCATGATGCTCTCCTTGACTAGGTTTTTACTATTATACGAGATTGCACAAGCTGTTAGCCTTGTTTTATATGGATTCCTGAGGATTAGTGCTAATCAAGATCAATTTTGTTAGTGGCCGATTAGCCAAAGCAATGAAACGCCGTGGAGTAACACCATTGGTCTTGTTACTAAATCTCTCTGGCCATAATTCATAAAATTCTCGCATCACTGTTGTTTTTAGCAAATCAGTATGTATCTCCGAGACGCCATTGATGGCTAAACTTCCTACAGCAGCCAGATTTGCCATTCGTATTCTTTGGCTTTCCCCGTCGCTAAACAATGAAATATTCTTAATAAGTTGCTCATCATCAAAAACTCGCAACCGCACCTCATCTAGAAAATGCTGATTGATCTCGTATATAATTTCTAGATGGCGCGGTAAATTGCGTTTAAACATGTCCAGAGGCCATGTTTCTAGAGCTTCTGGCAATAAAGTATGATTCGTGTATGCAAAGCATTTGCGAGTAATATCCCAAGCCAGTTTCCAATTAATGGCATGCTCATCTACTAGCAGGCGCATAAGTTCTGGTATTGCAATAGATGGGTGAGTATCGTTGAGCTGTGTTACAAATTTCTCTGGAAAATGAACTAAATCGCCCAATTCACTCTTAACAATCTGAACCATATCCTGTAAAGAGCAGGAAACAAAAAAATACTGCTGCTTTAATCGCAGCTCCTTGCCAACTTCCGATGCATCATTTGGATACAGCACTTTGCTGAGGTTTTCAGCAACTACTTTTTCTTCCACTGCAGCGCAGTGATTACCCATGTTAAATACTTGAAAGTTGAAAGCGCTATAGGCCTCTGATTTCCAAAGTCGCAATAAGTTGGTGTTGACAACACTATAGCCGAGAATAGGGGTGTCATAAGCGACACCATAAACCGTATAATCAGGCACCCATGTAGTTTGAAAATGATTGTTTTCAGCGTGATATTGGTTAGTGTGACCACCTATTTTGACTGGATAGCGTCGTTCCCGATTGGGTAGTTCCCATGGATTAGCATTACGCAACCATGAGTCGGTTACTTCATCCTGCCAGCCATCCTTGATTACTTGTTGAAATAAACCGAATTCGTAGCGTATACCATAACCAATCGCTGGAATTTGCAGCGTGGCAAGAGAGTCCATGTAACAAGCTGCCAATCGACCCAAGCCACCGTTCCCTAATCCTGGTTCAGGTTCTTCTTGTAAAATGGTCTCCATGTCGACACCTATATCTAACATGGCTTGCGTAAGATTGTCCCATAAGCCTAGGTTAAGGATATTGTTGCCGAGATGTGGTCCTAACAGGTATTCCGCAGAAAAATAGCAAACCGTCCTAGAATTGCTCGATTTATAAGTTTCTGCGGTAGCAATAAAACCCTCTAACATACGATCCCGCACGGTATAGGCTAATGCCGTATATAAGTCATTAGCAGTGGCTTTTTGCAAGGAACGACCAGTGATGTAAAACAGATTGTCAATTAGTGATCGCCGCAATGCACTAACTGAACGTCCAACGCGAGTATGTAGTGCTCTTTCAGCGACATCAGACATGATATGACCCCATATTATTAGTAAAATAGGTAGTTCGACTATACTTAATCAACTACCAGTGCAAGCGCCTCAACAAGGCATTCTTTTTATTTTGATGACCTTGCATACGTTGCAGTATGTCATCTAGCATCTGGATAGCTTCCAATATGTGGGGGCCCTTATTTAGCATCACACACTCTGCACGTTCACCCATGGCCGCATCGGTAATCTCGGCTCGGCTCGGTTTGCCATCTTTTGCAAGACTCTCCAGCACTTGCGTTGCCCAGATTAATGGCAGATGCGCAGCTTCGGTCAGCCACATAATCTCCTCTTGTAGCTCTGCCAGACGTTCATAGCCACACTCCACTGCCAAATCACCCCGTGCTATCATTACCCCTGCGTTAGCTGAGCGTAACAAGGTGAAAAGCAACTCAGGCAAATTCTCGAAGGCGGCCCGTGTTTCAACTTTTAGGACAATGCCTAATTGATCAGCATTGAGTCGCTTTAGGTGTTGCTGCAGCAATTCGACATCTGCTGCTCGGTGGGCAAAAGAAAGTCCAACAATATCCGCATGATGCACAACAAATTCTAGATTATTGATGTCAGTCTCTGTTAGGCCATTTAAATCAATTTTGCTATCTGGTAGGTTTATGCCTTTGTCAGAGAGCAGCTTTTCTCCACCATCGCGCGCCTGAGTGATTTCAACCATAAGTTCATCAACCTTGACGCTACGAATAATGCCGCCGATGCGACCATCATCAAATAGAATACGTTCTCCAGACTTGACCATTGCAAAAACCTCTGGTAAGGAACAAGCGATACTAGCAGCGCGCAATAAATTGCCACTTTCATCATATTGTTCAGGAATTCCAGGGATAGGGTATCTAGTTAGAATGAGTTTATCCCCACGATACAAGCGGATCGTCTCAGGTGATTGTGGTAAAGCGCCAACGGCACCAGTGTTGCCGATATGACTAAACTTTTTAGTTTTCAACATTCTGGTCAAGTGCAACTTCATGTCTGAAGTCAGATATGAAGTCTGGCTGGATTCAGCCCAGAATCCAGATCCCACTTGCTCAGCCAATTGTAATTTGCGCCGTGCCCCTCTTGCATCTGTAAATTCTATTTGATCATGTTTTTTTGCATGAGACAGCCAATTTCCCTGAATAGGAATGCAAGCCTCTGCTGATGTTGGGCAGGAAAGATGATCTTTCTCATCATGTAGCCAAATCCTTGCGGGGGCGATTACACGGCCATGATCATCACGACTTGGTTGCCATTTAATCACTGGTGGACCAAGAGCAATGTCACCTGTTCGTAATTTTGGTCCAGCCAAATCCATCAATATATGGCAGTGGCGTCCTGTCTCACGCCGCGATTGTTTTATTTGATCAATAATACGCAACCAAACTGCAGGGTCGTCATGAGCGCAGTTGATACGGGCACAATTCATACCTTTCAACAGCATGTCCTTAATCAGTGTGTAATCGTCTGCCGCCTCTTTTGGCAAAGTAACCATGATGCGTACTTTCCGGTGCACTGGGAGCTTGCCAAGAAGGTTTCTGGCATTGGATTGCAATAGCAGTGAACCTGATGCTGCATCTTCGATACTATTCGAGATGTCATTATGGGATTTTAGTTGCAGGGCATGCTGCAATAATGTAATGATGGCTTGTAGGTTTGGCAATACATGCGATTCTGCGCGTCCGAGTGATGACAGCCCAGCCCTTGCTAATTTTATTTGTAATGGGCGCACATCTTTACGCCGTAGACCGAGATAATGGATTAGATTGGTAGCACCAGTTAGGTGTTGTGAATTTACATTTTTTAGACTATCTGAAAATCCATTTTCGGATTTCGCGAGATCATCCCGCAAAGCGGTCAATTCATCATGCAAGAGAGCATAGTTTGCTGTTTCTTCATCTACGATTGCACGCTTAAGCATGCTGTGGTCAAGTTTTTTCATAACGCTATTTTTATGATTTAAATTATATTAAAAAATGATTATTAAATATTTTGATTAAGGAAATATGACAATTGATGAATTCGCAGAAGTGGATTTTTGAAACCTAGAGATATTCAACTAAATGTAAATTTAGCCTTAAAATTCTTGGCCATAACTATATAATTACCTTAATCACGTATTGATTTTAAATGGGATGAAATAGCCAAGGAATATCTTTGCTTTGAACTTAAATCACTCAAAGCAACAGGCGTTCATTCAAAAACTGTGCATACAGATTACTCTTACAATCTATTCTGAGAACTTTGATTAATCAGAAAACCTACGTGGGTATTACCGAAAATAAATGGTTTGGCGTTTAAAGAGAGACTTTAGTAAATTAATTAAATGTAAGACATAGGCGATAGATCATTATTTCTTCATCAGCAGGAATAACTAAAATAGGCTTAGCGCCTTGCCGCTCAATTCTAGTAGCACTTGCTGCGTTGGCTTCATGGTTGAGGGATATGCCAATAAAATCAAGTGGCTCACAAATTTCTGCGCGAATTTTAGCAGAATGTTCACCAATACCGCCAGTAAAAACAAGTGCATTAATTCCGCCAGCTTTTGCTGCAAGGCTAGCAATGGCAGCACGCACTTGACGACAGAAATAACTTACTGCAAATTTTGCTGGTGCGCTGTCACTAGCAAGCAGCAAACTCATTTCACTGCTTTCACCATCCGACAGCGCAAGCAAACCCATCTGATGGTACACCATGTTGCATAATTGTGCCATGTCGAAGCGATTAGCCAACTCTAGCATTACGCCAGGATCAAGGTCGCCGCTCCGAGTACCCATGGGAATACCTCCTGCTGGGGTATAGCCCATGGTGGTATCAGCTGATTTTAGATCCTCTAGCAAGCATAAACTGGCGCCACTACCAAGATGCGCAACAACAACCTTACCTTTTGCAACATCACCCAATTCATCTGCAAGCCGTGATGCAACATAGGCATAATTGATACCGTGAAACCCAAAGCGACGCAAACCAAGCGTTTGCGGAATAGGCAAGCGCTTGGCTAAATCTGGTAATGTCGCGTGGAAGGCCGTATCAAAGCATGCAATTTGCGGCACATCAAAACGTTGCAGACACAAATCCAGACCCATTAAATTACCAGGTAAGTGTAATGGAGCCATATTAACAATGCTATCGAGTCGTGTACGTTCAGTGGCATCCACCAATCGTGCTGCGTCGATGACTTCGCCGCCATGCACAAAACGATGACCGACAATATCGGGTATGTCGCATGGTAATGATTGCATCAGTTGATCAAACGCCTCTTGATGATTACATAGATGCTCAAAGCGAAAATCTCGCCGTGAGCCATCTGCTGCAAACCAACTTGCTTTTAGAGACGAGGAGCCACTATTAATGGTGAGTACATTAGTCAATTTAAGTGTGAATATACAGTTGAATGAGTAGCAACCATAGTCGATTAATACGGCCAAGTCCAGCCATCAATCTCAGGTGAATCAATGCCATGTTCATAAGCATAATTACAGCAGTCGATTTGATTGTCTCGCATCTTTTGTTTGACATGTGCACCAGACACTTGTAAAGCAGGTATGCGATCAATCACGTCAATCACCAAGCTGTAGCGGTCAATCTCGTTCTGAATCGCCAACTCTAAAGGTGTATCAATGCTGCCTTTCTCTTTGTAGCCACGTACATGAAAATTCTTATGATTATTGCGGCGATAAGCAAGACGGTGAATCAATAATGGATAACCGTGGAAGTTAAATATAACTGGTTTATCCAGCGTAAACATACTGTCAAAATCACGATTCGACAAGCCGTGCGGATGTTCTTTAGACGGTGAGAGCTTGTATAAATCAACCACATTGATAAAGCGAATTTTCAAATCAGGGAAGTTCTCGCGCAGCAAAACTACCGCAGCCAGAGCCTCTTTAGTTGGAATGTCTCCAGCACAGGCCATTACTACGTCAGGTTCAGATCCTTGATCGTTACTTGCCCAGTCCCAAATGCCAATACCTTTGGTGCAATGCTTAATGGCAGCATCCACATCTAAAAATTGCAAATGTTGTTGTTTATCGCACACAATGACGTTTATGTAATCTGTGCTCTTCAAACAATGATCGGCCACTGACAGCAAACAATTCACATCTGGCGGCATATAAATACGGGTAACGGTTGGACTCTTATTGACCACTAAATCAAGAAAGCCAGGGTCTTGATGCGTAAAACCATTATGATCTTGACGCCACACTGTGGAAGTAATAAGTAAGTTTAGCGATGACACTGGAGCCCTCCAAGGGACAGCTTGCGACATTGCTAACCACTTGGCATGCTGGTTAATCATTGAATCAATTACGTGCACAAACGCTTCATATGTAGAGAAGAAGCCGTGGCGACCAGAAAGCAAGTAGCCTTCCAACCAACCTTCTAGCGTATGCTCAGACAGCATCTCCATCACTCGGCCATCTGGTGACAATTCTCCGCCCTCGGCATCTTCTGGCAAGTAATCTGCCAGCCATGTTTTTTTGCTCACCTCATACACATTATCCAGTTTGTTAGAACTGTTTTCATCAGGGCCAAATACGCGGAAGTTGTCTCTATTGTCACGCATCACATCGCGCAAAAACTTACCTAACGGACGGGTATTTTCAGCTAAAATTGTGCTAGGCTTGGTCACGGTAATTGCATAATTCTGCCAGTTTGGTATGTGTAGTGCTTTGCGCAGTAGGCCTCCATTTGCATGTGGATTAGCGCTCATACGACGGATGCCTTTTGGCGCTAATGCTTTCAACTCTGATAGCAATGCACCCTGCTCATCGAACAATTCAGACGGTTTGTAGCTTTGTAGCCACTCCTCTAACTTAGCCAAATGTTCAGGTGTTTTCACATCACCTATTGGCACTTGATGCGCACGCCAAAAACCTTCTACTCGCTTACCATCCACTTCTTTCGGGCCAGTCCAGCCCTTGGGTGAGCGCAATATAATCATCGGCCAACGTGGGCGTGTTGGTTTGCCGCTGCTACGGGCCTCTTGCTGGAAACGACGGATTTCCAGAACACATTGCTCCATCACTTTAGCCATCGTTTGATGCATAGATTCTGGATCACTTCCTTCAACAAAATAGGGTGTCCAGCCATAGCCTTTAAACAAATTTTCTAATTCATCATGTGAAATGCGTGACAGGATAGTCGGATTATTTATTTTGTAGCCATTAAGATGCAATACAGGCAATACCGCACCATCGCGAATAGGATTCAGGAATTTGTTGGAATGCCATGAAGTTGCCAGTGGGCCGGTTTCAGATTCACCATCGCCTACCATCACGGTGACGATTAAATCAGGATTATCATATGCAACTCCAAAAGCATGCGACACGCTGTAGCCAAGCTCGCCGCCTTCATGTATAGAGCCTGGGGTTTCTGGGGTGCAGTGACTACCGATACCGCCTGGGAAAGAAAACTCTTTAAAAAACTGACGCATACCTGCTACAGTTTCACTCTTGTTAGGGTACACCTCGCTGTAAGTACCTTCCAAATAAACCGGCCCCAAAACACCTGGTGCACCATGGCCTGGACCCGCCATAAAAATCGCATCTAAATCATATTTATTGATAAGACGATTCATGTGAATATAAGTGAATGACAAGCCTGGACTTGAGCCCCAATGACCAAGTAAACGGTTTTTAATGTGCTCGCGTTTGAGAGGTTCTTTGAGTAAAGGGTTTTCGCGCAAATAAATCATTCCTGCCGCAAGATAATTGCAGGCACGCCAATAGGCATGAATTCGTTCCACTTCCTCTGGCAACAAGGGCATAGCTTGGGTCGTCATGATATTTAACTTTCTGTTTTACAAATGTTGGATTTTAATGATTTAGTTAAGCCGTGTGCCTAAACTATTGCTAGTTGATGGTAGGGGGAATTGTTTGCTAAGCATTAACATCTACCTATTCTCTAGCTACATCATCAGTTACAGTGCTTGAACACATTACCAAAGTAATGCGACGGTTTTGTGACGATAAAAACCTCCTTATAGCTTCAACAAATTCTTGGCAATTGGTCTCCATTTAGCCAATCCACCATACGCTTGCCGCCGAGCTTGGTTTTCATTTGCACAAAACAAGCGTCATCCGCAATCACAGTGCCAATTACGGCGGCTAAGGGTGCTAGAGGATGTGCGTGCATTGCATTGATTAATTGTTCCGCATCTGCCTCTGCACAAACAGCTATTAGTTTGCCTTCGTTAGCGATATAGAGCGGGTCTAGCCCAAGGAATTCACAGGCTGCCACAACTTGCCTATGTACAGGGATGCTACCCTCATCGAGCACCATTCCGACACCTGATTGCCGTGCAATTTCGTTAAGCGTAGTCGCTAATCCACCACGCGTGGGGTCGCGTAAGACGTGAATGTCAGCGCCTGTCGCCAACATCACCGCAACCAATTCGTGCAGTGCGGCACTGTCTGATTCAATGTCTGATTCGAATTGCAGCCCTTCGCGTTGCGACATAATTGCCATACCGTGGTCACCGATGGTGCCAGAAAGCAAAATAGCATCGCCTGCCCGCGCACGGTCGCCAGAAGGTGAAGTGACCCCTTGCACATAACCCACGCCAGTGGTCGATATATAAACGCCGTCACCTTTGCCACGCTCAACCACTTTAGTGTCACCTGTCACAATAGCGACGCCTGCGGCTTTAGCTGCTTGCGCCATAGAACTGACGATGCGTTGCAAATCACATAAAGCAAAACCTTCCTCCAGAATAAAGCTTGCCGAAAGCCAAAGTGGATGCGCTCCCATCATGGCAAGATCGTTAACTGTGCCATGTACTGACAAACTGCCAATGTCACCACCAGGGAAAAATAGCGGTGAGACTACATGTGCATCAGTAGACATCACTAAACGGCTGTTTGCTGGCGGTAGCGGCAACACCGCGCCATCGTTACCTTGCCGCAGATATTCATTATCGAGCAATGCGGCAAACACAGTCTCAATTAACTGTGCTGAAGCCCTCCCTCCGCTACCGTGACTCATGTCCACACGACCATGTTTTAGATCGAGTGGACGGACATAGACTGATTGACCTTTACTCATGACGCCCACTTAACTTCTGAGAAACGACCATAAGTATAATGCGCAGCACAAGCCCCTTCTGAAGAAACCATGCAAGAGCCTATTGGATTATCTGGCGTACAAACCGTGCCGAAAATCTTACAATCCTGAGGTCGCTTTTCGCCACGTAAAATGGCGCCACATTCGCATGCTTTATGGTCGGGAACATTGGTGTAAATTAAATCTGGGTAGCGTAGCTCGGCATCAAACTCGGCAAAGGCAACGCGTATTTTCAAGCCAGAAAAAGGTAGTGAACCCAACCCGCGCCACTCAAATGAGTCGCGCACTTCGAACACTTCATGCACCAGTGCTTGTGCCTTGCGGTTTCCTGCCAGGGTGACCGCTCGTGTAAATTCATTCTCCACTTCGGCGCGCCCTTCATTGACTTGCCGCAGCAACATGAGAATACCTTGCAGCAAATCCAGCGGTTCGAAACCAGAAATGACGATGGGCTTATTAAAGCGGTTTGTAATGGACTGATAAGACTGGCTGCCAATGACCGTAGAAACATGCGCCGGACCAACTAAACCTTGTAATGGCACTTCGCCTGGTTGGGTCAAAATGGCTTCCATAGCGGGCAGCGTCAGCACATGGTTACACAACACAGAAAAATTCGTCAACCTAGCAACCCGTGCTTGACGAATAATACTGGCTGTTGGTGGTGTGGTCGTCTCAAAACCAATCGCAAAAAAAACTACTTGTCGCGTTGGGTTATTAGTTGCAATTTTGAGTGCATCCAGCGCGGAATAAACCATGCGCACATCGCCGCCACGCGCTTTGGCTTTAAGCAATGACATTTGATTGGAAGCAGGTACTCGCAGACAGTCACCGTAACTACATAAAATCACGTCATGTTCCAGTGCCAATCGTATAGCCAGATCAATGCGGCCAATAGGTAACACGCACACAGGGCAGCCTGGGCCATGAATCATCTGTACATTGGCGGGCAACATACCGAGCAGACCATAACGTGACAATGCATGCGTATGCCCACCGCAAAATTCCATCAGTCGATAAGTCCGGCTTGACTTGGCTTCCAGTGCGATGCTCTCCGTCAGGTTTTGCGCGAGCGCGCCGTCCCGAAATTCATCGACATATTTCATGCTTGGCTTGCCAGTTCTGCGAACAAAGCCAAGGTGTGAGCTGCTTCTTCTGGATCAAGTAATTGCAGCGCATAACCGACATGCACAATGACGTAATCCCCCACGCTTGCTCCTTCGACGAGTGAAAGTGAAATTTCTTTACGCACACCGTCAAGCTCAATGCGTGCCATGTCATCAGGCAACAACTCGACGATGCATGCAGGAATGGCTAGACACATATTAGATACCTTTAATAATTCAAATTTTATAAATCAGTTGCGCGGCAATCCACGCCTGTCCTAGCGCAATTGCGCTATCGCCTGGCGCAATGGCTTGAGCGGTAAACATGGTCAAGCCCGCCGCATGGCACTGTGCACGCAGCTCTGTCGATAACAATTTGTTGAGAAAACAGCCACCGCCGCAAGCGATCGTACTGAGGCCAGATCGCTGCGACGCTTGCCGCAGCCAATCTAGCAGTGCAGCTACCAACGTGGCATGAAAAATTGCCGCGCCGAGTTCCGTATTATGCTCTTCGGCCAAGTATACCAGCGTAGGCAGCAGATTTAACACGCCATCTTGTGTGATTTCCCAGCCATTTTGCAGAGCAGGCGGCCAGTCATAGGTACTGATGTAGCGTGTCGCGGCTTGCTCCAAGGCAATAGCAGCCTGAGCATCAAACTCCATGATTTGGCACAGACCAAGTAAGCCCGCTGCGGCATCAAACACGCGTCCCATGCTTGAAGTACGCGGGCAGTTAAAATCTTGCTGCAACATTGACGCAACGGTAGTGGCTGCTGGTTGGACGGAAAAACGTTGCGAGATAGCGCCGTTACGCCCTGTTTCGTGCAACACCGCTGCTGCTATGCGCCATGGCTCCTGCGCTGCGCGGTCACCGCCAGCCAGTGGCAATGGCCGCAGATAGCCAATGCGTTGATATTCTGCGCCATGCACACTAAGCAACTCACCACCCCATGCAGTGCCGTCAGCGCCAAGACCTATTCCATCTAAAGCCAAACCCAATACAGGTTCATCAAGTTGGTGCTCTGCACATATTGCGGCAATGTGTGCATGATGATGTTGCACAGCAACTAACGGCACATCGAGTTCAGCGGCAAGCTGAGCCGCAAACCGACTGGAATAAAAATCAGGATGCAGATCATGTGCAATGGCATGCGGCTTTTCAGGTAGCTTAGCCAGCAATTGCCGCGCAATTTTTTCATGCTCACGGCAGGCGTCAGGAGTGTCAAGATGCCCCACTGCACGGCCGATGTATGCATCACCTTGCAAAGTGATGCAAAGTGTATTATTGAACCATGCTCCCATCGCCAGTATCGGCGGTGCATTACGGGGCAGGCGAATAACCTGTGCTATACAATCCACTAGCATGGAACGGTTACTTTTCCCTAAGAGAGCTGGTGGCTTGGCTCACTGCAAAGCAATTGGCCGCTGTGCATTGGCGGCCGAGGCGATCCAAGCCAGCCAAGCATCCATACCTTCGCCACTGATCGCCGATAATAGAATAATCTCGATGTCTGGGTTAACCCTCTGAGCGTTGGCGATTACTTGCGCAACATCGAAATTTAAATAAGGTAGCAGATCGCACTTATTAAGCAACATCAGACGCGCGGCGCGGAACATATCAGGATATTTAAGCGGCTTGTCCTCGCCTTCGGTAACCGAGAGCACGACGACCTTAGCTGCCTCGCCAAGATCAAATGCAGCAGGACATACCAGATTGCCGACGTTCTCAATAAACAGCAATCCGTTCTGTGGAATTTCCAGTTGTTCCAGCGCGTGACCGACCATACTCGCGTCGAGGTGGCAGCCTTTGCCAGTATTGATTTGGATGGCGGGTACGCCAGTGGCGCGTATGCGTTCGGCGTCATTGTCGGTCTGCTGATCGCCTTCAATCACTGCCATCGCCTGCGCTTCTTTTAGCGCATTCAGGGTACGCACCAACAACGTGGTCTTGCCCGAACCTGGACTAGAAACCAGATTAAATGCGAGCATATTGTGTGCGGCAAAAAAGTTGCGATTTTTGGTAGCCAAAGCATTATTTTTAGCAAAAAGATCACGTTCAACCTGAATAACGCGGGATTGCTCAGTGTCTGGCGATTGTTCAAACTGTGGCGAGTGATGGTGGTGACGCTCAGCGACGCTGGTGTCAACATTATTCTGCGGGATACGAAAAGAAATCGGCCCGCGATTTTGTGTGCGTGGAGGACGCTTACCCCCAACCAGCACATCCAGACTACCGCAACCGCAAGTGGCACACATAATTACTCCAAGTATTTATTATAATATTATTCAACAGCAAGATCTTTTACCCGCATTTGATTGCCTGCCGTAATTTTCAAACGTGGACTGCCGCAGCTTGAGCATAACCCATATTGTTCCTGCATCTCCACCTCCGCACCACACGCTAGACAAGCGCCTGTTCCAGGACTTTCGATAATTTGCAATTGCGCGCCTTGGGCCAGTGTGCCGCGCGTCACCGCATCAAAACAAAAACGCATGGCATCTGGCTCAACAGCGGCTAACTTGCCTATTTCCAAAACCACGATACGAACACGCTGAAAGTTTTGTGTGCGTGCTGATTCCTCGATAATTTGCATGACATTCTCAGCCAGTGACATTTCGTGCATTATTAGCTCACTAAATAAAGCGTACCGCTCAACATTACAATTAAAGCGCCTATCAGTCGTAGCCATTGCGGACGGCCTATCTTAGCTAAGCCTGTCGCCATCGTAATGCCTGTTGCGTGTAACGCTACAGTAGATAGCATGAAGCCTAGCGCATAAGTCAAGCCAGATGTGCTTTGCGGCATTTCAGCACCGTGCGCATAACCGTGAAATAACGCGAAAATAGCAACGATGACAGCGCACATAAACAAAGGCAGTTGAATCGCGGTCGCGACTAAAAGCCCAAGTAGCAGTAATGATAAGAGGATGCCGCCCTCAATAAAAGGCAGCGGAATTGCAGCAATGCCAAATAATCCGCCCAGCGCCATCACACTCACAAAGGTTAGGGGTACACACCACACAGCGCGACCACCCATTTGCTTTGCCCATAAACCCACGGCAAGCATAGCACAAAGGTGATCTAAGCCAAGAAAAGGGTGCAGCATGCCATGCGCCCAACCGATTGACTCACCTATGCCGACATGAGCGAAAGCTACATTTGGCAATAGGCTCAGGATTAACAGTGCCAAGGTTAATAGTGAAGGCGTCGCTTTAAACATCAATTGATGATTCATCATAAATTTGTCACATTCCATTTACATAATAAATTAAAATTGTAATTAAATTTATAAGAGACGTTACCTATGTTTTTTGATGCCTGCAATAGTTATTTAAACAAAAAGTTTATATGTTGAGTCAAGATAACACTCATTCTGATTATCTAGATTCGATACTCAGTCGCCACCAACACAATACCCATAATTTGCTACAGATGCTCCGTGAAGCGCAAGAACATTATGGCTATATCCATTCTGAAGCTATTGATTATCTAGCGCAGCAATTGCAATCGCCACGATCAATGATTGAAGGCGTTGCGAGTTTTTACTCTTTGCTCTATCTACAACCACAAGGTGATTATCGCGTATTGTTCTCAGACAATATTACTGATCGCATGCTCGGTAATATAGACCTCATGGAAAGTATGTGCGGGCAGTTATGGGTTGAAGTTGGCAAGGTTTCCGAAGATGGATTGGTCAGCATTAATACCACTTCATGTACTGGTATGTGCGATCAAGGCCCTGCAGTGCTCATTAATAATATTGCCATTAACCACCTAACACAAGATCGCATCAACTCCTTATGTGAATTGATTCGCGAACGAGTCCCATTATCCGGGTGGCCACTGGAGTTTTTCGCCATAGAAGATAATATCTACAAAAAAGATATCTTACTAGACAGCAATTTTAAATCTGGCTCGGCACTGGCAGAAGTTCTAAAACGTAGTTCTGAAGAAACTTTGCAGGAAATCAAAACTTCCAAATTGCGGGGTCGCGGTGGCGCAGGGTATTTAACTGGTTCAAAGTGGGAATTTTGTCGCATCGCAGTTAGTGAACAACATTATGTCGTGTGTAACGCCGATGAAGGCGAGCCTGGCACATTTAAGGATCGCGTATTACTCAACACCTATGCCGATATGGTGTTCGAGGGCATGACAATCTGCGCACACGTCATTAACGCGAAAAAAGGCTTTATCTATCTGCGTGGTGAATATCGCTATTTATTGGATCATTTAAATGCGATTCTGCAACGCCGGCGTCAGCAAGGCTTGCTAGGTAATAACATATTTGGCCATGCTAATTTTAATTTTGATATTGAAATCCATCTCGGTGCAGGGGCTTATATTTGCGGCGAAGAATCAGCTTTAATAGAATCTCTTGAGGGTAAACGTGGTACTCCGCGTAATCGACCGCCATTTCCAGTCACTAGCGGTTATCTTAACCAGCCTACGGTAGTCAACAATGTCGAAACCTTCTGTGCCGCTAGTTTGATTGGCTTGCATGGCGGCGCATGGTATGCAGATGTTGGCATTGAAACTTCGTCTGGCACAAAAATACTTTCAGTTTCTGGTGATTGTGCACGCCCTGGCCTGTATGAATACCCCTTTGGTGTAACAGTAGCGCAGGTGCTGGCAGATTGTGGTGCAAAAAATACGCAGGCAGTGCAAATCAGCGGTCCATCAGGTATTTGTATCGCTGCAAATGAATTCGAGCGTCGTATTGCCTTTGATGATCTGCCAACGGCAGGTGCTTTTATGGTGTTCGATGAAAGTCGCGATATGTTTGAAGTGGCGCGTAATTTTGTACATTTTTTCAAGCATGAGAGCTGTGGTTTTTGTACGCCATGTCGTGTTGGTACCTCTTTACTATCAAACATGATGAACAAATTAGCGAACGGCCACGGTTCACCTTATGATTTCACCGAAATCGAGAAGCTAAATGTGCTATTACTATCAACCAGTCACTGCGGCTTAGGTCATTCTGCCTGCAACCCAGTATTAGATACTATCGCTAAGTTTCGCCCAGCCTATGACAAACGCTTAACTCATAAAGAGTACATTCCCGCTTTTGATCTTGATTATGCCTTATCTCAGGCCCGTCAAATGACAGGTCGGGATGACACGGGAGCACATTTGGAGCGTATACATGTCTCAAAATAATAAAACTCCGCATAATAAAAACCAAGCCACTTTTATTTTAGATGGCAAAACCATCCCTTTTACTGAAGGACAAACCATAATTCAGGCGGCGATGGCGTCTGGTGAGTATATTCCGCACCTTTGTTTTAACCCTGAATTTAAGCCGCATGGATCATGTAAGATATGTACAGTAACTGCCAATGGTCGGCAAGCAGCTTCGTGCACTCAGCAAACCCAGGCCGATATGGTCGTAGAAAGTAATACTAAGCCAATCAATGATGAGCGTCGTGCTTTATTGCAAATGCTGTTCGTTGAAGGCAATCACTTTTGCCCATCCTGCGAAAAAAGTGGCGATTGTCAGTTGCAGGCTACAGCTTATGAACTAAACATGATGTCGCCACATTTTGATCACTTTTCACCTGATCGTCCATTAGACTCATCACATGCTGAATATCTGCTTGATTACAATCGGTGCATTCTGTGTTCACTATGCGCACGTGCCAGTAGTGACGTTGACGGCAAAAACGTGTTCTCATTAGCAGGACGTGGTATCAAGACTCACTTAATCGTCAATGCAAAGTCTGGTAAGCTCGCTGATACCGACTTTACTGGTGATGACAAGGCTGCACATGTTTGCCCGGTAGGCGTTATCATCAAAAAGCGTGTTGGCTTTGCCGTGCCTATTGGTAAGCGCAGCTTTGATGAGCACCCCATTAGCGCTACGCCCCATCCGAAGGTGAGAGATGTTTAAGATGAATATGCCAACTAAATCAAAACTTAGAATCGCGACAGCTACTCTGGCAGGTTGTTTCGGTTGCCATATGTCCTTACTTGATATAGATGAGCGACTGTTTGAATTAATTGAACTGGCTGAATTTGATCGCTCACCATTAACCGACATAAAAACTTGTGGCCCATGCGACATCGGCCTGATTGAAGGTGGTTTGTGCAATGCAGAAAACGTGCATGTGCTTCGCGAGTTCCGCGCTAACTGCAAAATATTGGTGGCTGTAGGTGCTTGCGCCATCAATGGTGGATTGCCTGCGCAGCGTAACCATCTTTCACTATCAATGATTTTGGAAGAGGTTTATCACGCCCAGCATGGCTTGGTCGATGGCTTTATCCCAAATGACCCTGAATTGCCTCTACCGCTAGATCAAGTGCACCCTATTCATGAGGTGGTTAAGGTCGATTATTTTATTCCAGGATGCCCGCCTTCTGGCGACGCTATCTGGAAAGTCCTCACTGATTTGATTGCTGGTCGTGAGCCAGAGCTTGGTCATGGTCTTATTCGTTACGATTAAGCCCCAAGCAATTTGCCGAATTTATTGATTCAATAATATGTTGAATCAATGGCCATGCTGACCCAATCACTGTTTTAAGCTTAAAGGAACATCAATGTCTTTCGCATTAGAAACTGCCGCCAATCCAGAAAATCTGCGCCGCGTCGCCATTGACCCTGTGTCAAGGGTTGAAGGTCATGGCAAAGTCACCATTCTGCTTGATGACAATAATAAAGTGCATCAAGTGCGCTTGCATATCGTTGAATTTCGCGGCTTTGAAAAATTCATTCAAGGTCGTCCATATTGGGAAGTGCCCGTAATGGTGCAACGCTTGTGCGGAATTTGCCCAGTCAGCCATCATCTAGCTGCAAGTAAAGCATTAGATGCGATTATCGGGGCCAAGCATTTAACGCCTACGGCAGAAAAAATGCGACGCCTGATGCACTATGGACAAATACTGCAATCACATGCATTGCATTTCTTTCATCTGTGTTCGCCTGATCTGTTATTCGGTTTCGATAGCGATATAGCTAAACGCAACATCGTCGGTGTGGCTGAAAAACATCCTGAAATCGCCAAGCAGGGCATACTATTACGCAAGTTTGGACAAGAGGTCATTCGCCTCACGGCTGGCAAGCGTATACACGGTACTGGTGCAGTTCCGGGTGGCGTAAACAAGTCACTCAGCATTGCCGAGCGTGATGAATTACTCAAAGACATTTATCAAATGGTGACTTGGGCACGTGGTGCTGTGCATTTGGTCAAGGAGATGCATCACCAAAACCCAGAGCTTTATAACAGCTTTGGTGCGTTTCGTGCCAACTTCATGTCTTTGGTCGGCTTTGATGGCGGTCTGGATTTGTATCACGGTCAACTACGTGCTCGTGATGAGAGCGGCAACATTCTGTTTGAAGGCGTGGATTATCGAAATTACACGCAGATTATTGAAGAAGAAGTCAAAAACTGGAGCTACATGAAGTTTCCTTACCTCAAATCAATGGGTAAGGAAAAAGGCTGGTATCGCGTCGGCCCACTGTCTCGCATACAAAACTGTGATTTTATCTCCACGCCTCTAGCTGAAATAGAACGGCGGGATTTTATCGAATATAGCGGCGTGATGCCTATGCATGCGCCTCTCGGCTACCACTGGGCGCGCATGATAGAGATGTTGCACGCAACTGAAATGATCAAAGATCTACTGCACTATAACGATATTATGGGTAGTGACCTGATGGTCACAGGCGAGCGTGGCTTTGAGGGCGTTGGCGTGATTGAGGCGCCGCGCGGTACACTTATCCATCACTATCGCGTGGATGAGAATGACCTCGTCACCATGTGCAACCTGATTGTTTCTACCACCCATAATAATCAGGCGATGAACGAAGCCGTGCGTCGCGTCGCACAGCAATACCTGCATGGTCACGAAGTCACCGAAGGGCTACTGAATCATATCGAAGTGGCCGTGCGTGCCTTTGACCCTTGTCTGTCGTGCGCAACACATGCTTTAGGCAAAATGCCGCTGCAGGTCGAAGTGCTGGATGCTGCTGGCCAACAATTGTCCAGCCTGTCACGCTCCAGCGAGGGCACTGTAAGCACTCCATTGTCAGCACCTTAGCCTGATGGTTGCACCATTTTTGATTTTTGCTGTGGGCAATGAGTCGCGCGGTGACGATGCGCTCGGCCCGTTGCTATTGCGTGAGTTAGAGTCGTGGTTAATGGCGAATGACCATGCAGATCAATTCGAGCTATTGGAAGAGTTTCAATTGCAAGTTGAACACGCCATGGATATGAAAGATCGACAATTAGTCGTTTTTATCGACGCCAGCATCAATACGCGTACACCTTTTAGTTTTTATCGTGCACAGGCTAACGATACCCCAGTATTGTACAGTCACGCACTGGCGCCAGAAGCTTTGTTAAAAGTGTACGCGCAGTTTTATCAGCAAGAGCCACCCGCTGTATTTATTTTAGGTGTTTGTGGTGAGAGCTTTGAACTGGGTGAAGGGCTTTCTGTGCAAGCTGGAGAACGACTGGCAGCGGCGTTTGAGTTCAGCAAGAAACTACTGCATCAACCAACTACTGCTGATTGGGACAATCTGTGCACGCATTGAATAAGATGGGATGGTTTTTGCTTCGATTACATTGAAGATAAAAAACTAATACTTCCAGACTGTAGAATCAGTGCTGTACAGAGATGCGATTTTTAACATATGGTAACTCATTGAATACAATTTACCAAAAAAGAATCTCGTTATGCCCGCTTTATGAACAGCATGCAGGAACTCATTGAGTCTATGTTGATACGATTTACGCAAATTGACTGCATATTAAATAAAAGTGTTGATGCCACACACCTAAACAAGTCTGAGTGGCTGAATTATCTACATTTCTACTGGAGAGGGTAATTGTTGGAACAACGCACCGATGGAAAGTTTTCTTAGACACCAATAAAACTGAAAGCCTACATCATTATCGTTTTAAAACCAAAGATTATGCCGTGCTTATCGGATTGTCACACACACTTCAATATTAATGGTTTTTCCAGCCATCAAGTATAGTAAAACCACCGTCATTGGCCTAAATATTAATCGTTTAGTCAGATCGTGAGCTTAATTTCATCCGCTTGTGGGATAACATGTCCTCTGTGTGTGACAACCCGATATGCACGGACCATGCTATACGGTGATCTTTGAATATATTGAAGTGTTCTATAATCGCATTCGGCGACACACAGACACGCAATAATTGCGCAACAATTGGACACTGATTAGTGGAAAGTTTTACAAGCTGTTTGACAATGTTCAAAGTGGAGCTTGAAAAAATTGATGGGTTTAATCGCTTTAGTAACAGACATATTGCACTTTGCTTGCATTTAAAATTTTTCGCTGTGTATAATTAAAGCAAAGGGGAAATTCAATGGTCGCAGCCAGTTTCCGTGTTGCTCAGGATGACCAAGATCGAAATCATGTCCAACTTTTTGGACAGTGGTCATTACGTGCACCGCTTAATGATTTTGCTAAACTTAGAAAATCATTACAACCATTCTTTTTGGATAATTTCACAAAATGGGATTTGCTGGAGTTAGAGCAATTAGATGCCGCCGGTGCTGCTACCCTACTATCTGGATGGGGCAACAAACTCAATAACAACGTCTCTCTAAAACCTGAGCATGCAGAACTTTTTAATACGCTAATCGGTTTAACAAAACAGCCCAACAAAAAAACTACGCGTGACTGGCTCTCGCCGCTTAGTAGTCTAGGGGAAGGCGTACTCTACCTCATACACCACTTCACAGAATTTAGTCGTTTGTTAGCTTCACTACTTCTTGAGATTGCCTATTTATTCCGCCGCCCACAAGATTTCCCTTGGCGAGAATTTAGTGCTAACGTATACAAAAGTGGCGTTAACGCACTGCCAGTAACCGCATTACTAGGCTTTATGATTGGCATTGTAATGGGCTATTTAATGTCAAAACAATTGCATGCGTTTGGCGCTGATGTTTATATCGTCAATATTTTAGGTCTTAGCATTATTCGTGAGCTGGGTCCTGTGCTAATGGCGGTATTAGTTGCGGGGCGATCTGGCTCTGCGATGACCGCGCAAATCGGCGTGATGCGTGTAACGGATGAAATAGATGCGCTAACCACAATGGGAATTTCACGTACTTTACGAATTGTTCTGCCCAAAGTGCTAGGGCTCACTTTCGTTTCACCTTTACTAGTATTGTGGACATCTAGCTGGGCACTAGTCGGTGGTGCCTGTGCATCAAATTTGGAGCTAGGTATTAGTTTTCGCTTCTTCTTTGAATATTTACCGTTGGTTGTTCAGCCTATAAATCTTACACTCAGCTTGATCAAAGGGCTTATATTTGGCTTTGTTGTCGCGTTAGTGGCATGCCACTTTGGCTTACGCATCAAACCCAATACAGAAAGTTTGAGTAATAGCACAACTAGTTCTGTGGTGACAGCAATATCAGGCGTGATTTTGGTCAATGCATGGTTTGCAATTTTAACACGCGGCATTGGCGTATGAACGAAGATTTCATTCAGAATACTCTAAAAAATCAAAGCCATGATCAAGAAATTATCTGCGACTTAAAAAATATTTGTACTGAGTTTGGCGACAATGTTGTTCACCACAATCTCGACTTAAAAGTTAAGCGTGAGGATATTATTGCTTTAGTGGGCAGATCAGGGTGTGGCAAAACCACACTATTACGTCATATCATAGGACTTACTAAACCTCTAAGTGGCAAGGTACTACTGTTCGGAGAAAACATGCAGACCATGGAGCGTGTTGCACAACGACGCTTGATGAACCGTTTTGGCGTGCTGTTTCAACAGGGGGCTTTATTTTCAGCGCTTTCTATTTTTGATAATATCGCGTTCCCATTACGTGAATTAAAACAATTTGATGAGTCAGTCATCTACCAATTGGTGATGCACAAACTAACCTTAGTTGAATTAGAACCACGTAATGCCGAGTTACTACCTGCTGAGATTTCAGGCGGCATGATTAAACGCGTGGGGCTCGCTCGGGCACTTGCACTGGAGCCAGAGCTATTAGTGCTAGACGAACCCACAGCAGGGTTAGACCCTGACCGTAGTCATAACTTTATTGATCTTGTTAAGCAGCTTAAGAAGTCCTTGGGATTAACAGTGATTTTTGTCACCCATGACATGGACACGCTTGTTTCCCTAGCCGAACGTGTCGCCGTGTTAGAGGATAAACATATTATTGAAGATTGTTCATTACAAGAGTTAGCCAAAAGTAATCATCCCTTTGTAATCAATTTCTTCCAGAGTATCCGCAGCAGACTTGAAGGATTATAATTAAGTCATGGAAAATCGAGCTTATGCGATTGCAGTTGGCATCTTTACCTTAGTGCTTGGAATAGGCATGGGGGTTGCGTATTGGTGGATCAGTGGGTCACAACAAGCGAGTACTAACTTCACTATAAACTCACAATTACCAGTGACTGGCCTAAGCCCTGAAGCGACGGTTAAATTTCGCGGTGTAGATGTCGGCAGAGTAATACGAATATCACTAGACCCCTCCTCACAAACCACTATCCTAATTGACATTGGCGTTGCAAAAGACTTAAAGCTTACTAGTGGAGCGTATGCTGAGCTGCGCCGACAAGGGTTAACTGGGCTTGCTTATATTGATCTAAATGATGAAAGCATACATGCCGCTGCGCTACCATCTGGCAGCAAAATTCCGCTTAGGCCTACGCTTTTTGATGATTTAATTTCCAAAGGCCCAGAGCTCACTGCGCAACTAGAAATACTCCTGCGAAACAGTAGCCAGTTCACTGCATCTGCAAACCAAGTTTTGACCAGTATTGATATGCTGAAATTGAATAGTGCCATTGCCAACTTTGATAAGGTTATGGAAAAAGCTATACCAGCAATCTATTCGGCGACCAATATGCTCAACAATGCGAATGAAATGGTATCTAACAAAAATCAAGCCCTACTTGTACAAACATTAGGAAGTGCACAGCAGACTTTTGATGCAGCAAAACCACTCATCAATGAACTGAGCCTAACAACTAAAAAAATCTATAATACTGCCAATCAAATTGAAATCAGCACTAATCAGCTTACTAACACATTAGATACTGAAACCTTGCCGCAATTACATTCGATGACTCAAAACATGAATCGTAGCGTCATTCATTTCAATCAGCTAATTGATCTGCTTGAAGATAATCCGCAAAGCATCATTTTTGGCAACCCTATGCTGCCAGCAGGGCCAGGTGAAGAAGGATTTAATGTTAAACCATGAGGATTCGGATGCGACCTATCATGTTACTAATAATAAGCAGCGTTATTGCAAGTGCAATAGTCGCCTGCGTCGGCATCAACAAAACTAAGCAAAATATCGCTATTTATGATTTTGGCTTGCATGTTCCTAAGGAGAGTAATCAACTGATTACTTCAAAACTACTATTAGAAACACCAATTGCAGCCGAATCTCTCAACCATAATAAAATTCGTTACCGCCTTAACTACCAAAATCCTTTACGCGTTTTTTTCTATACAGAGAGTCGCTGGACAGCTACACCCGCAGAGCTTATTTCGAGCAAGCTAAGCAACATGGTGAATTTAACAAAAACTCCAATGAATTGTAGCCTGAAACTAAAAGTAGAAGCTTTTGATCAAGTGTTTCATACTACAGATACTAGCGACGGCATCGTTCAGTTGAACGCGTTAATAGTCGAGAGGAAATCTCAAAAAATCATCTCAAGCCTTCTGGTTACCGAAAGCGTGATGTCTCTCACACCCAACGTACAAGGCGGAACGGCTGCGCTGCAACAGGCCAGTGAAAATGCAGTTAAAAAAGTAATCAATTGGGGGAATATGCTTGCTGACAACAATGAGCTTTGCCAATAAGTAATTTAAATATCAACTGTCTACTAAATTAGGGGAAGTCCAAGGACGCCATCATTAAGCAGAGAGAACTTTTAACTTATGGATTATTACTACTTTGTGCATCAGAGACATTACAGCGATGATTCAGGAAAAAAAGCCCCTGCCAGAAACGACAGGGGCTAAGGTGGAACCAGGGGAAACTTTACGATTGTATTTAAGTTAAGTTAAATACAATAAATTAAAACTTTTTACCAAAACCAATACTGACAACCAACGGGTTAAGATCTAGACTGTCAATTTTTTTCCAGCCAGTATTAAGTAAATTCAACTCAACATCAGTGCTAACCCAAAGTTTTTTCACATCAAAGTTAACTAACCACTTATCTTGCAAGTTAACATCAAAACCAGCTTGAAATACGCCGCCAAAATTATTTCTATCAATGCGAATTGGCTGACTACCTGCTAGTGCAGATTGTGCAGTCAAGCTTCTATCCATTCCAAGCACATAAGCAACACCAGCACCGACATACGGATCAAATGTTTGATCTGGCATAAAGTGCCATTGAGCTGTTAATGTTGGTGGTAATAAATTTACGCTACCTAAATTAGCATCACTTATAGCCGCACCAGCGCCCATACCAGAGATAGCAACTTCATGACGTGTACCCAAAGCCAAAATTAACTCTGCTGCAATGTTTTTAGTGATGTAATACGAAATATCCAACTCAGGAATCGTATTATTATCTACTGTTAAATTAGCACTTGTACTATTATAAAGAAGATCAGTTGTAGCTGCATTGTAACTAGCAGTAGTTTGCGAAGCTAAATTACTACTAACATCTGGTGCAACATTAGTAGCGCGTAAACGTACAACCCAGTCTCCAGCTTCCGCCTGTGCTAACACCGGGGCAAACGCTGCTGCTAAAGCTAACACTAATAACGATTTTTTCATTTTAAAACTCCACTTTAAGAAATAAACACATACTAAATTCATGCAAGTATATTACAAGCCAGAAGCATTAAGCTAATTGACTTGTATCAATTAGGCACATAAAACCCTGTGATGTTGTTTTTATACAACAAGGTATTGTAGAAGTAATTGCGTGGATTAAATGAAACTAACCAAGTTTTCCGATTAGCATAAATATCACAGGGCGGATTCAAAAACCAACTGCAACAGTTAATATTTAGTTTAAATTTTAACAAGCCAATTTTTGACTAAAACGCTTTTTCAAACCAAGCAATAGATTCCACATGCGCGGTGTGTGGGAACATATTAATCACGCCAGCGGCTTTTAGAATGTAGCCTTTTTCGTTCACCAGCACATCGGCATCGCGCGCCAAAGTGGCTGGGTTGCATGACACATAGACGATTCGTTGCGGGCTGTTGCTGTCGTCCAACGACTTAATCAATTCATAGGCGCCGTCACGCGGTGGGTCTACCAGCCATTTATCAAAGCGGCCTAAATTAGTCAGTGCTTCAGGCGTCATTTTAAATAAATCTGCTACCCCAAACTGTGTATTGATAATTTGATTCAGTGTAGCACTTTCCTTGGCCCTATCCACCAAGTTAGCTAAGCCCTCCAAACCCAACACCTGTGCGCCGCTACGGGCAATTGGTAATGTAAAGTTGCCGATACCACAAAAGAAATCGGCGATTTTTTCACCCGCTTGCGGACTAAGCAGTTGCATCGCGCGGCGTATCATCACTTGGTTAATTTGCGGGTTCACTTGCGTAAACTCATTCGGTTTAAAAGGGTAGACTAAGTCAAACTCTGGCAGACTGTATTTCAATTCTGGCAAGGTTTTTTCTAAAGTACTGACTGGATAAAACGGCTTAATGGTATCTGGGCCTTTTGTTTGCGTCCAAATCTGCACCGCATGTTTATCAGCAAAGGTTTTTAGATGTGCTTCATCTTCAACCGTCAACGGTGCCATAATGCGGAAAATCAATACAATAACGGGCTTGTCATCCCCATTACTTAGGTCAGCTTCGCCAACGGCCAACTCAATTTGAGGCAACTTATCTCTAATACTAAGTTGCACTATCATGCCTTGCAGTGGCGCAATTAAGGCTGAAACTTCAGGCACTAATACTTCACAACTATTCATATCGGCCACATATCGCGTGGCTTTTTCATTAAAACCCACCAACACGCACTGCTTTTTATCGACATACTTCACACTTAAACGGGCTTTATGACGATAACCCCAAATTGGGCCGTAAATTGGCGGCAATATATTATCTGGCTGTACTTTGCCAATATGTGTCAAATCGTTTTCTAGCAAGCGTTGTTTAGCCGCGACTTGCGCTGAAAAATCTAGGTGCTGTAATTTGCAACCGCCACATAAGCCAAAATGCTTACATTTAGGCGTGACTCTTTGGTTGGATTGTTTGAGCACCTCCACCACATTCGCCACTTCGTAGCTCGGTTTGATTTTATGCGATTGGAATGTGACTTTTTCATTAGGTAAAGCGCCATCGATAAAAATAGTTTTTCCGTCCAAATGCGTTACACCACGGCTCTCTTGGTCTAGTGACTCAATAATAGCCTGCTTGATTTCTGGAATAACGGGAACTTGATTGCGATTTCTAGAGCGACGTGCCATGTGATAAAACCTGTTTTCAGTGAGGGTAAGATTTTAACTTAATTTATGTCACTATATATCACTGCAATAATGTTCGTGCTGAAGGAGGAATCTTAAATTTATTTCCACGCAGCCAAAAACTCAGGCCAATGCGGTAAAGCTGGATTTTTTTGCACATAGCCAGCCAATGTATCGCGCACCAAAGCAATTTCCGCGTCATAGGCAGGTTGGCTTAATTGGCCACGCATTAACTTAAAGCGCAAAAATAATAAATGCGTATTCGCCACATCGGTTTCACAATAATGTCGTATGTCTTCAATGCCGCCCGCCTGATAAGCACCCCACACTTTGCTGCCATCCATGCCCAGCTTGCCGGGAAAGCCACACAGCTTGGCTATATCATCTAACGGCGCGATGGCACGACTATTAAACATTGCCAAAGTATCCATCAAATCTAAATGGCGCGTGTGGTATCGGCTAAGGTAATTATTCCATTTAAATTCTTTATCATCTTCGCCTTGGTCCCAATAGCGACTGGCATTGATGCCATGTATCAGCCCGCGATAATGTAATACGGGCAGATCAAAACCACTGCCATTCCATGAGATAATTTGCGGCGTATATTGATCTATGCCATCAAAAAAACGTTGGATGATTTCAGCTTCAGAGGCGTTAGCATCGCCCAGTGTCCATATTTTGAAATTGTCACCTACTCGCAATGCACATGATATTGCACAAATACGATGCTGATGTAGTGGCAAAAAGTCTGTGCCATTTTTCTGGCGACGTTGATGCAAAGCGATGTTGGCGACATCTTCAGCTGAAGTGTCCTCAGGTAAACCATACAAATTACGCAAACCATCGGTATCTGGAATGGTCTCAATGTCAAAAACTAGCGTTGGTGTCATGTGTGTTGTAACTTATAGAAATGAAATCTTATCAAAGTTAAGGTACTTATTGAGAGCTATGCACGAGACCATTGGCAATCCTAAACTTTAGACTTTGTCATCCCGACGAGATTTTATTGTTTTTGAATAGGTTTTTGTTTCGTGCAAAGCTCTCTTACTTTTTAACCCAGCCACCATCTCGCTGAAAATACCACCCGCTTTGTGCTTTGTCTATCCAGCGGCCAGCAAAAATATTGCGCACTTCACCCTGCCATTCTGGATGGCCGTTACCAGCCGCCACTTCTTTATACAATGCGTTGCGGTCGTTATTCTCAGCCGCCACTAGTGCGTTGATGCCTTGTCTATCTTTTAATGGCAATGCCGTAGCATCACGCACGGCAATCAAACCATCTGCCGTTAAGCCAATTGCACCGCTGGCATAATGCGCGGCAAGTTGAGCGTGACGGCTTTGCATGCTGTTTTTAAGTGCAGAAATAGCGGGTGTATTCACATCTAAATCTGCGGCGGCATTCACTAAGCCACTGTTAACTAACAGGCTGATGACTAATAAAAAGCTGATCATAAATTTTTGCATAATGTTTCCTATAAACATGATTATTCCTGATGAATATGTTGAGTGAACTACTTTGCGGGCGATTCTGCAGGCTTACTCGCTGGGGTCGATACACCGTCTTTTAGCTGCCAAACTTCATCAATAATTTTATCCGCAGCTTTTTCTGCCGCCGCCGCTGGAAAGTAAATGTTGATAGTGACACAAGCAGTTAGCGCCAATGTAAGCGTTAATAAACTTAAAATACTTTTCATTTTTATCCTCTAGTCAATCGACTAACATTCAATTTTAATTTTGCTGCTTTAAACCGGCTACTTAACAATCACTTTGCTATTACTATCGGTGATGCGTTTAATTCTACCCAGTAAATCTTCTAAACTCACGCGCTGCGTATAACCATTCACAGTAACAGACGGGATGCCTTTACCCTTAACGATGATATACCCAGTTGGGGTTGACTCAACGCCGCCCATTTCGCATACATCTTGCCGTAATTTACAACTTAAACCAATTTTATCGTAATTAAACTCTTTAAAAAACCGCAAAAAAGTACGTTGCAAGGCCGCAGCAGTACCTTCTCCACCAAGTGCGGTAATATTTTCCACTGCGCGTTGTGATATTTTTTTAAGATGCTTGCCTTCAGTGGTATGAATATAGGCGTCTAAGTACACTGGCTTCCAGTTTTCCAGCACCATATTTTTCACGTCCCCGTCCAATTTTCCGGTGATATCACCAAAGCTAAATGTTTTGGTGAGTTCGGCTAAATCTAGGTTACGCATCAATAAATCGGCATGTAAACGTGGCACCACGCCTAATGGATCATCAATTTTTAAATTATCCATACCAATAGTGCCGTTAAAAACATTAAACGTCATGGCACCATCCATATTGAGCTGCTTACTCGCATAAGTCACCAGCGGCACTTGTCCAGATATTTTCCCCTGCATTTTAGGCCAGCCCATCGCTGTACTAAAATCACGCATAGAGACTGGTGTTAAGTTCATGCGCAAATGCCAGTACCAATTATCAGCAATCATGGTGGCAGAAACATCTGATAAATTCAGCGCACCATCTAAAATCGGTAGCGTGAGCTGCTTTGACACCAGTGAATATCGGTTAATTTCAGCGCTAAGATTAGTATTAGCCAATGGCATTTTGAGCAAATGGCCGCTTTTGTAATTTAAGTTGATAGTTTTAGCATTATCATAATCCCAAGGCAGGTGGGCGTTCATGTGCTTGAAAGAAAACTTACCGTTTTTATCATCCATATTGGCATCACGTAAATTAAGCTCAAAATTACGCGGCTCTAAGTTTTTAATCTCAAACTGCCAATCAGCCTTGCCTGAAACCGCTAAATTGCCAAATACCGATTTTTCTACCATCGGCTTTAAAAATACTGAATAGAGCCCATCAAAATCAACGTCTTTGGCACTCACCTTAATATTTTCTGCGGTATTGGTATTCGTGTTAATTTGCGCAGTGCCCGTCATTTCACCGACCCCATTGATAATCAAACTAGCATTTTCAACATTTAAAATTGGCGACTTAAATGTGCCATTCACTTCAAATATATTACCTGCCTTGCCAAAATAAAAAGGCTGCCAAAACAACTCGCCTTTCGTCCAACTCATTAAGCCATGCCATTGCCAGGACTCATTAATAATCTTAGCCGCCAGCTTCACTTGCCCAGTCAGATTTTCGCCTGCATGTAAGCCAGATTCATCACTAAAACTGGCGGTATTAAACAGAATATCTACAGAAAGATTGTGGGGATCACTTGCAAAATTAACCGAGAACGGCGCTTTAACTTGCTTAGCGGTAAAATTGCCATCAAGACAATCTACCTGCCCGATGCTCTCTGTATTAAATTGGCCGCATTTCAAATCAAACGGGATAAACACTTTTTCGTTGATGGGCTTAACTTCAGCATGCAATATAAGTGTGGGTGACTTGCCTTTTAAATCCACCTGAAGCCGTGCATTTTTGAGCTGAGCAACTGGCGTATCGACTTCACCGATTTGGATTTTTATGGCGTTAATAGCATAAGCATACTGACCAGCAATACTTAACCAAACGACCAATAAAATCGATAATAGCCGAAGCATTTAAGTGGGATAAACCCCTGTAGAAAGGTAGCGGTCGCCACGGTCGCAAACAATCGAAACGATGACTGAGTTTTCTAACTTTTTAGAAAGCTGCAAAGCGGCATACAAAGCGCCGCCTGATGAAACGCCAGCAAAAATACCTTCTTCAGCGGCTAAGCGGCGCATAGTTTTTTCCGCATTGGCTTGTCCAACGTAAATCAAATCATCCACCCGTTTGGCCTCATATATCTTGGGTAAATATTCTTCTGGCCATTTACGAATGCCAGGAATTTGCGCGCCCTCTTCAGGCTGCACACCAATAATCTGCACATTGGGATTTTGCTCTTTTAAATAGCGCGAAACGCCCATAATCGTGCCAGTAGTACCCATGCTAGAAATAAAGTGCGTTACTTTTCCTTCAGTATCACGCCAAATCTCTGGGCCGGTGCCTTCGTAATGGGCTAGCGGATTATCCATATTACCAAACTGATCCAACACAACACCTTCGCCTTCAGTCTCCAACTTAGAGGCCACATCACGCGCAAGCTCCATACTGCCATCTTTGGGTGTCAGCACCAGCTCTGCGCCATAAGCTTTCATGCTTTGGCGGCGTTCTATACTTTGATTTTCTGGCATGACTAATATCATTTTATAGCCACGCATGGCGGCAACCATCGCTAAAGCAATGCCAGTATTGCCGCTAGTCGCCTCAATCAGCGTATCGCCGGGTTTGATATCGCCTCGAGCTTCTGCGCGCGTAATCATGCTGTAGGCGGGTCTATCTTTTACCGAGCCCGCAGGGTTGTTACCTTCTAGTTTCAATAAAATAGTATTACTGCTATTGCCTCCCATGCGCTGCAATTTCACCAACGGTGTACTGCCTATAAAATTATCTATCGTTTTAAAATTCATTGTTTTAAATCCACAGGGTTAAAATTAACCGTTACTTTCTAACCAAATAAAGTGCATATGCACCAAAGCCCACAAATGCAATTAGCGCTAATTGCGGAATACTAAGCCCTAAAAACGTCCAATCAATGGCAGCACAATCGCCAGTGCCACGAAACACCAAAGTCAGTGCTTTTTGTAAAGGAAAATTGTCAAACATATAATCAAAACCGACGCCACAATCAGCAATGATGCTTTCACGATGCGCTTGTAGATACCAATGCCGAATAGCCACGCCTACCCCACCCATCGCCGTGAGTACTTGCAATAAGGTCAATATTTTCTTCAACATAGTCGCGGGCTTAATAAACGCCGCAATTAAAAACAAAAGCCCCAAGCTCATCAATATAATGCGCTGCGAAATACATAATGGGCAGGGCTCTAAGTGGTAGCGTGTTTGTATCACTAAGGCACTGGCCACCAAAGCAAAGCAGGCAAAAAAGCCTAACAAATAGCCAGTTCTACCGCTTAACAATTTTTTAAGCTTAGTTTGGATCGTGGTTTGGATCATAGCAATTTGCACTTATAATTAGACTCAAGAAAACATTGTAATAGATAACGCATGATGACTGAACCAACTTTATTCTCTAATAAGAAGATTTTGACCGTAAGCGAGTTAAATCGTTTAGCCAACCAAGTATTAACCCAAAGCTTTCCGCTATTTTGGGTATCTGGCGAGGTTTCTAATTTAACCCGTGCAGCCAGCGGACATTGGTATTTTTCACTTAAAGATAGTGGCGCTCAGGTGCGCTGCGTGATGTTTAAAGGCCGCAACAGCTATTTAGATTGGACGCCAAAAGAAGGTGATAAGGTAGAAGCGCGTTGCACAGTAACGCTTTACGAAGCGCGTGGCGATTTTCAGCTCACGATTGAATTTTTACAACGCGCAGGCCTAGGCATACTGTTTGAAGCCTTTGAAAAACTCAAAACTAAGCTACAACTGGAAGGTTTATTTGATACCGCCTATAAAAAACGCTTGCCGGCACTCCCCAAAAAAATTGGCATCGTTACCTCGCCTGATGCCGCAGCACTTAGAGATGTGCTCACCACGCTCAAACGCCGCATGCCTAGCATTTCCATTGTGATTTACCCCACGCCAGTGCAAGGCAAAGGTGCAGCCATGTTGATTGCCGATGCGATTGATCACGCCAATGAACGTGCAGAATGCGATGTGCTGATTATTTGCCGTGGCGGTGGCAGCATTGAAGATTTATGGCAATTTAATGAAGAAATCGTCGCCCGCGCCATTGCCGAAAGTGCAATACCCACCATCAGCGGCGTAGGTCACGAAACCGACTTTACCATTTGCGACTTTGTGGCAGATATGCGCGCCGCCACGCCCACAGCGGCGGCTGAACTGGCGACACCCTCGCGCGAAGGGTTGCTCAATGCACTCAATCAGCTAAAACTGCAACTCAACAGAAACACGCAATATTTGCTCAACCAGCGCTCACAGGCGCTAGATTACTTAGCGCGCAGATTAGCTTCTCCGTTGCAACTAATTGAGCAGCAAAAAACGCAGTTGGCACAAATCGGCTACCGCTTAAACGCCAGCATTATCCAGCAATTACAAACCAAACAACACAATGTGCTACGTTTAAGCCAAAACTTACAACACCTTAATCCTCAGGCAGTGCTTACGCGCGGCTATGCCTTTATACAAAATAAGCTGGGGACAATTATCAGCACTAGCGATCAATTACAAAGCGGCGATGAAGTTACCTTAACCTTTGGCGTTGGTGTAGCTGAAGCAAAAATTTGCAAAATTATCGCTTAACTTGCTGATTTTTCAAACTCAACTTTACTAATATGGCGACCGAACACTGTGATTGATTTTACCGAAAGTCACTGAATTAAATATGCGATTTAATATGCTTCGAATCATCAGTTACGTACACATTGGCGCAAGGCGCGATTTGCCGAATCAAATTCGCGAAGAGAACGGTTTATCATGATTGAAAACTGCTGTACCTCTTTAGCATTCTTTGCACGATGAGCGTACGAGGCAGCACTTCTGAACTCCCTATGTGCCCTGTCACAGGCACAGCGCAAAGTTTCTCTCGTCGCATCATCTAGGGAACGTTCTGCTCGTCGGGCATAATGCTTGGCACGTGCAAAGCCGTCTTCTGATTTGGCGTGAAGGAGTTCATTGCGTGCATCTTTGACAGTATCGCACAATTCGTTACATGTCGATGCCGACACAATAGGAACCCCCAAGCAAAAAATGCATAGCAACACAATGAAATTGTTAACAATTTTTTTAGAGGACATTTTCTTTTTTCCGATTGTTAGTTGACTTAACTAAGCCTAGTAGGGACTAAGGATAGAGTCGGCTGGCACATTTATGGCTTGAGTAGAGTCAGTGTTTGATGCTTGTAATCCCAAACAGTGACGTAATTTTTCATAAAGTTGAAACCGAGTCCGAGTCGATTTTTGCTTCCAATTTTGAAAAAAAGATGATTGGCATCATTCAGCAAATGAGAGTCATAATGAAGGCCTTTTAAGGTGGCGCGTGTATTTGGCTCGCGTATTCCATAGGCGTATTCACTTGACAGAAGGCTTAAATAGCCTTGCTTTTCTAGGGAGTTTTTTACTGTCTGCGTTAACTCCAGAGAGCCCTGGTTACCAGTATCAAAAAATGCCGTGATGGCTTCATTACCAATGTGCAATTCAACCTCTGGCATTTTTCCGTCCACACCCGTGGGCGTAAATTTTAGGGTACTCACCACTCGCGCGGGATTGATAACATAGGTAAGAGCACTTTTTTTCTGATTTTGAGCATAGAAAACGATGGTTTGCGCATCGTAATCAATCACGAAAAGATAATTTTGATTGAAGCCGTGTCCGATGCTGCCAAGAAAGCTAGGAATGCTGTAAGCCTGCTCCAGAAACCCCCAGTCGGTATGTATTTGGGTTGGCATATTTTCGAAATGAATCTGGTCGGCAATATCAATCCTTAAAACAGGGGCATCTTGCCGGTAAAGCACCATTTCCTGACCCGACCCTGTGTGCCCTCGACCGACGAGACTATCCTTCGACAGTGAAAGGAAGTGGTTGTTGAGGAAAAATGGAAATTCGGTTCCCGTATCGAACAGAAATTTCCCAGCTCGGCCATTCACTGCTCCATCGATCAGCATATGGCCGTTAAATAAATGAAAAGGCAGCGTGAACTGTGGCTGACCGACCAGATATTGGTTGAGGGAGAAGCGTGATTTTTGAGGACCTTCCGTAGTACGACTGGAACTACGGCTCGATTCATCTTTCGCGAATGAAGTCGCTACACAGAAGAGCACGATGGTCGTAGCAATACCCAAAAACAGTGCTCTAAACTTAAGGTGACTCATGGTGCTCCTTTTTTGTCGGGTGAGCTTTGGCGTAAGGGGTAGCTACTAGAGATCGGCAAGCAGCAACTTTAAAGATTGTCGAATGAGTATAGCAGAATCATTTTATCTTTCCCCTGCGGCAGAATAGTTATCGCCTCCATTTTTTGGCGGATATTTAAAATTTCGAAATCAATCGAGACTGACCCCATTGATTACCCTATTGATTTTGCTATTGATTTTGATTGTGGATTCAAGTCGCAAAAAAAGCGCCTAAGGCGCTTTTTCTATTTTACTGCTTGTTGCTAAAAATTACTCTTTACCAATTTGGTAAAGCTCTTCATTGTCTTCAACAATTTTACCTGTTGTCGCATCGACTTCAACTTTATACTCTTTGCCGTCAGCAGATGTAATGTCAAACTCGTAAGAAGCTTTTCCATCTGCTTCAATTTCATATTCAGTCTCAGCCACTGTGCCAGGATGAGCCGCCAGTGCCGTTGCTTTAGCTGCAGCTTCTGTTACTTTAGCGGCCGCTTTAAATTTAGCATCGTCAGCTTTAACTTCTTGCTCAACTTCAGTTACTTTAGCTGTTTTAGCATCTACTTCAATATCCCATGAAGTGCCATCGGCTGATTCAATATCAAATTCATACACGCCATTCTTACCTTCAGATTTGAATTCAACTTTAACGATCTTACCATCATGCGAAGCTAGCGCGGCTTTCACAGATTTACCAAGGCTATCATGTGCTTTAGGCTTAAGGTTATCATGACCCGCCATGGCTGTATTTGCAAAAAATGCTGCTGCTATTAAGGTGGCGCCTATAGATAAACGAAACATACTACTCTCCAATCTCATTATTAACCTCGAAAATTACCTACTTGAACTTATAAAGTTCACAAGTGCAATTTTATCAAAAAAGTTATAGATTACTGATTAATTTACACTTTATTACAAAAAGGCTATATACAACCAAATAAATTAACGGAAATTGAAGCATATCAACCAAGCATTGGGTCTGTCCTCTATTTTTGCCAAACTTTGCGCCAGCCGCGCCTTCATGGTTTGCGCTTATCGGGGTCGTCTCAGAAAACGGGAAAAATTGTACGCTAAGATTTGCTCTGGATTTTGCCCACTTCTCCAGTAACGCCATCCATATTTCCCATCCGTTTTATCATCCTCAAGCGTGTTAGAGTTATAGACGGATATTTTATAGGGAAGTTTATGCCAGACACATTAAAAAACATCGCTGATGCGCATGGCGGGATGGATTATTGGCGTTCGCTAAAAAATATAGACGTTGAGATGTCAGTTAGCGGTTTTCTGTTTGTCATGAAACGAGTGCCTAGGTTGACTCGTGTGCGTTTGACTATCAGTACTGAGCGCCCTGAAGTTACTATCTACGACTATCCTGTCGCAGGGAAAACCACTAGATTTTGTGGTGAGGGTCTAGTTGAGATCCTAGATGCACAAGGCAACGTGTTACAAGCTCGCAAGAATCCACGCGAACAGTTTAGTCGTGTTCGTCGTCTGTTTTACTGGGATGCTTTGGATTTTGCCTATTTCTCTGGTTATGCCTTATGGAATTACCTGACCATGCCTTTCTTGCTCCTGAATCCAGACGTCGAGGTAGAAAAACTAGACCGTGCTGGGCATGGCGGCCTGACAAAGCTGACGGTCAGATTTCCCAAGATATTTCCCACGCATTGTGAAAGCCAGGATTTTTATTTTGACCATCAATGGCATCTTTGTCGGCACGACTACACCGTCGAAGTTCTAGGCTCATGGGCTAAGGCGGCGCATTTTTGTGATGAGTATCAGCAGTTCTTCGGGCTGTCCTTGCCAGTCAAACGGCGAGCCTACCCCAAACTATTTGGCAACATACCATTCCGTGCCATCACAATGGTGGCCATAGACATTCATGACATAAAACTTGAGGGGGCATTATGAAGCCAGCCCGCGTAGGGCGCACTCGCTTGTAGTGCGCCTCATGGCAAATATTAAAATGCGGCGTACTGCCTCAAAAGGCGAGTACGCCCTACGAGCTGTGTTCACATCATTTAAGTTAGAAAAATAGTAGAGTTATATGAAATTTATAAAAATAGCCTTGATTTGTATCTTTTACATATCTTTATATGGGTGCGCCAGATGGATTAATAATTCAAAATGAACCCGCGTAGGGCGTACCCGCTTGCGGTACGCCAGATGTAACTAAAATAACCAACACATGCTAGCTTTCAACGGCCACCCACACCTGCCAGTCGAACGGTTTCATCGCAAAGACGCCAATATCAACCTCTCTGCCGCCCATAATACCTATTTTAGTCTATTAAGTTGCCGTTTGTTCCAAATTGGAAACAGTCGGCTATGGCCAGATGCAGAAGTGACCACTCTTAAACTGTGCGGCTGGTTTGTTTAAGGTTTGTCAGATGACAGCCCTCAGCCGCAGGGTGTTCAATCGACATCAAGCCTTGTTGGGCAGGCGTATGACAAGCCGACAAGGAGGAAACCGCGTGAGATTACCACCGCACGTTGAGTTGGCGACGGTCTATGG
>CAINBI010000041.1 GCA_903846555.1 uncultured Pseudomonadota bacterium | reverse complement strand
TCAAGTAATGTTTTGAATATATTAAAGTTTTCAATGGTGCAATGGAGTGGAACGTTTAGTGATGCTTAGTCATTTAAAATGGCTCATGATTGCTTCGGCCCAGTGAAACATCAACTTCCGTTCGGCCTGAGCCTGTCGAAGGCGTTGAATATGCTCACATTTCGACAAGCTCAATGCGAACGGATTTCAAATATCATTGGACCGAATCAATAAAAAAACACATGCTCTGAGAGGCCCGTCCCTATTGGCTCGCAGGGCATGTGTTTTTAAGCGAGATTTTCTAATAAAGCACCCCGCCGCAAGCAGCGGGATATTAACTACACTTCTCAACCCACTGGCTATCAGCCAGCTTCGCCACAAGCGGCGGGGAATTCAACCCGAAGAGATTAAGGCAGTACGCCGTATTTTTAATCTTTTTTCATGCGGCGCACTGCAAGCGAGTGCGCCCTACGTGGGCTGATTTTGGTTCTGGTAACAGAGTAAGCGCTTCCATCCATTTGCCGATAGCGAGGGAGTAGTTTTCATCATCAACTAAATCATTACCAGCATTGGACAACTCTTCAAGTTGACCGTAGATGTCTGAGGGTAATTCCACTTACTTTCCTCCAAGTCGTTTTTTATAAAAATCAATATATTTTTTATCTTCTCCTTCAAAACAACGCCCTTTAGACATTTTGCTTGATCGATCAAAATGCTGAAAAGCGGCTCCCATGTTTCCCAATTCAAAATGGGTTATACCTGTAAGAAAATCTGGTTCGGCATCAACAGCAGAAATCGGCAAGTGTTTCAATTCTTCTATCCATTTAAGAGCTAATGACGGCTTCCCCGACTGAGCCATTAATCGAAGCTAATACCTTAGATATGCTTATATCGTATTCGGATTTTGGTTCGGGTATTAGCTGCCAACCTTGTTCTAGCAATGACTGCGCTTCTTCTGCATTACCTTGTTTAAGTGCTTCTCGCACTTGCACGCCTAATTCTTTCATTTGGTGCATGATATCGTCAGGGATGGTTTTCATTTTTATCTCACTTTAAAGAAGGTAAATAAGTTTCTCCGATTTTCGGTCCAGCAGCTCGGTTGGTAGAACCAATGGGGTCAGTCTCGATTGATTTTTAAATCTTAAGGTAACCATTGCAGCAATAGGCTACCAACCATGACTGACGCGCACATTGCCCCCGCTTTTTTTCTCTCAAACCATTTCATGCTGCCATCCTCCATGCATCATCATTCATTGCGTTACCAAATAAGTGGCTATTGCCATCAGTGCCGATAAGCGAGAGCTTACACACCATTCAAATTCTAGTCTGGTCTCGGTTGAGTTGTTGACAGTTACCAACAAAGTAAGAGACACTAATTGCATGAATCCGATACAGTACTTTGCGCTGTAATTTTGTCAATGTCACTACCTGCTCAAACATCAGATATTATTACTCGAAGATATGTTCCATGGCTATGGCTGATGATTGGCTTGTTCACTATTCGTGTCATTGCGCAGCCATGTTCTTTACTGTTTAAAACAAAAATTTTGCCTCCATTTGAGTCCTGGCATGGAGCGGTGCTGCCATATCCCGTTCTACTCCTTACACAGCTGTTAATACTTGCTTGGTTAGTTCTAACCGCAAGGCAATTTACAAATGGCTCAGTATCTCCAAATCATCGTCTTGGCGTAAATATTTTGATTTTTGCGTGTATTTATTTCACACTAATGTTGGTGCGTTTAGTTCTTGGCCTAACAATACTTAGTGATCATCGCTGGTTCGCAAGTGCTTTGCCGGCTTTTTTCCACCTTGTGCTGGCAAGCTTTCTTTTGCTTTACGGTCACTTTCACTTTAAATATGGTAAGGAATCAGCTCGATGAGAAAACTACTTCCTTGGTTATTTTATCCACTTGTTATGACAACTGCATTCCTCCTATTTGCGCTACTACAAATGCAAGGAATCTCATTAAAGGTAACTACCTACATCACAATAATAACCGCAGCAGTAATAATCACCCTGCTCGAGCTAAATTTTCCTTATTCTATTAAGTGGCGACCTAGAATGGAAGACGTAAGAGTTGATATGGCTTTTATGACACTGGTGCAACTTGCATTGCCACCGCTGATAGGGTTTACGTTCACTTACATGTTGATTGAACCAGCGCTTGCGCTTAACTTGCCATTTGTGCAATTTTGGCCACATGCTTGGCCGACTTGGATGCAAGTATTACTCATGATTCTCTTGGCTGATTTGCTGCGTTATTGGCTACATCGAGCTGCACATACCAATCAATACTTGTGGCGGTTACATTCAGTACATCATTCTGTGGAGCAACTTTATTGGTTAAATACTTCGCGATTCCATCCTCTGGAAAAACTGCTTCAAATGATGCTGGATAGCTTGCCATTTTTATTAATGGGGGTAGATGAAAAAGTACTTTCGCTGTACTACATTGCTTATGCTACCAATGGTTTTCTGCAACATTCCAATATTCAACTGCGTTTTGGAATATTGAATTATGTTGTGGGTAGTGCAGAATTACACCGCTGGCATCATTCAAAAGAACCTAAAGAATCAAATACCAATTATGGCAACAACGTCATTATTTGGGACTTATTATTTGGTACATGGTTTTTACCTAAGGGGCGCAATGTTGATACGCTAGGTTTACTGGAAGAGTATCCTAAAACTTTCCTAAAGCTATTAAGCGCACCATTTAGAAAATAACAAATAAATGCAAGGAAAAATATTTCGTGCGGGGATGCTATATTATAAATACCGTCACTGGCATCCAATAGAGCGCATGACTCACCATCCGGCCGCTATACAAGCGGAGGTAATGCAGCGTTTACTGCGTGCGAATCGTAATACACGTTTTGGTATTGAACATGGGTTTTCAACGATTAGTAACTACGCTGAGCTGCAACAAAAAGTCCCTGTACAACATTATGAAATGCTTCGCCCATACATAGAAGAACAAAGATGTAGTGGCACTCAAGCACTGACTGCTGAAACACCTCAATTTTATGCGCAGACCAGTGGTACTACTGGTGAACCAAAATATATCCCGATTACAGCCACGACCCTTGCTATACATAAGGAGGAGCAATCATTATTTTCATATTTACAATACCGCGCTTGTCCCGAAGCGTTCGAAGGGAAAGCGCTAGGCATTATGGGCGCTGCAGTCGAGGGACAGCTTGATTCTGGTCATCAGGTGGGGTCTGTTTCAGGTAATTTATATCAATCACTGCCTAAAATTATTCAGTCTCGCTTTGTGCTACCACCATCAATATCGAACATTACTGATTATGAGCTCAAATATCTGGTGATGCTAAGGTTAGCAGTTGCTGAGCCCAATATTACATATGCTGGGTCTCCAAATCCGTCCACTTTTTTACGGTTACTGAATGTGCTCAATACTCGACGCGAAGAGTTAACGCATTCGTTAGCAACTGGTCGATTTGCAGAAATGGATGTTTTGGATGCACCTTTGCGTGCCCAACTTAATCAACGACTGCGACCAGACCCAGTGAGGGCAGATTATATTAACAGTTTGCCCGAACTTACTTTTGCTAATGTTTGGCCGAAGTTGAAGTTAGTTACAACTTGGATGGGTGGTAGTTGCGGCATTGCACTCAATTCACTACGAGATAAATTACCACTTGGAACTAAGGTGATGGAATTAGGCTATCAGTCGACAGAGTTTCGTGGCAGCATTGCTTTAGAGGCTGAAACAGATGCTGGCTTACCACCTTTACATCATCATTTTTTCGAATTCGTAGCGCAATCGCACTGGGACAATAGCAATCTAGAATTTCTTACGCTCGATCAACTTACTCAAGGCAAGATGTATTACATCATCATTACCACTACAGCGGGCTTATATCGGTATTTTATGAACGATTTGGTAGAAGTTACTGGATACTTTAATGCCACGCCATTGTTGCGGTTTGTTCAAAAGGGCAAGGGGGTTACTAGTCTTACTGGAGAAAAGCTTTACGAATCACAAGTGATAGACGCTGTACGAGCAGCTACTATGAAAAGTGACGTAGTATCAAATTTCTATATTTTAGTTGCCGATGAACAAGAGATGGCTTACCGTTTGTTTTTAGAAGTGGACGGAACTATGCAAGCAAATACGTCATCACTTGCTATGTTGATTGATGCAAAGTTAGGCGAACTCAATATAGAGTATCAAGCAAAGCGTGATAGTGGCAGGCTGGCACCCCTATCAATTATCTTGCTTAAGCGTGGCACGTCTGAAGCTTACAAAGCTGCCTGCATGCGCTCAGGGCAGCGAGAAGGGCAGTTCAAGCCAACTGTTTTGCAATATCGTCAAAAGCTAAATCTGCCACTGGCAGACTTTGCGATGAGCTGAGGGGCTAAATGTCCAATACCGCAATTTTGAGGCTCGTATTAAGTCAGATATCCATTCCTTTCAAGGTCAAGTTTCGCCATGCCTCGGCTGAGCGCACAGAAACCTCAAGTATATGGGTCGAGGCAATTTCATCCGATGGCGTAACTGGCTATGGAGAGTCATGCCCTAGACCTTATGTCACAGGTGAGACAATAGAAACAGCACAGGGGTTTTTCTCGAGATACCAGAATAAGATTTGCAATGAAATTGACAGTTTGAGCACCATGCATCAATGGATGGTTAAATATCAAATTGAGTTAAATGCTAATCCTGCTGCATGGTGTGCTATTGAACTTGCCATTCTAGATATGCTTGCAAAGCAAGAAGGCAAGACCATAGAATCTTTTCTAGAAATTTCACCTTTGCAGGGAAGTTATCAATATTCAGCAGTGTTGGGCGATGCTGATGTTGTGTCTTTCAAGTCTAGCTTAGCGCAATATCTGCACCAGGGTTTCACAGATTTTAAAGTTAAATTATCTGGTAACCTTGAGCGCGACCAAGTCAAAATAGCTGAAATACGAAAATGTAAAAACAATGCTCTAAGCGTTAGGGTAGATGCAAATAATTTATGGTCAAGTTCAGGCGAAGCAATTGCCTATTTGCGACTACTGGATTTTCCGTTCTTTGCTGTCGAGGAGCCGCTTAAGCCTAATTCCTACTCGGAGCTTGCAGTCATTGCGGAGGTCCTACACTGTAAAATTATTCTTGATGAAAGCTTTTTGAGAATTGAACAATTTGCAAAGTTAGAGCAATCACCAAATAGCTGGTTAATCAATCTACGTGTTTCTAAAATGGGTGGATTATTACGTTCTTTGGCTATCATAGAATCTGCACGTACGCTAGGGATAGCACTTATTGTTGGCGCCCAAGTTGGTGAAACCAGCTTGCTTACCCGGGCAGGATTAGCCGCCGCGCAAGCCGCACGAGATATACTCAAGGCGCAAGAAGGTGCCTTCGGCACACATTTGCTAGAAAAAGATATATGCGATTTACCACTCATGTTTACCAAGGCAGGATTACTAGATTGCTCAAAATATCCAGAATTGAATGCCCCTGGATTCGGAATCACTTTGTCAAAAAAACTAGACTTTATTTCACCAACGCATTCCAGTAAAAAAACTGGAGTGAATAACGGTTTTTAAATGGTCCGAGCGACTGCTTTCTGGAAGGCTGACTGGCTGAAATGGGTCGAAAATGAAATTACGCCAGCGTCTGCAATCGGCAAGTCTAATCGCTAAGTTAATTTGTTAAATCAATCATACAATGAGAGCTTTGCATGAAACAAAAATCTATTCAAAAACAATAAAATCTCGTCATCCCGACGAAAGTCTAAAGTTTTGGATTGCCAATGGTCTCGTGCAAAGCTCTCACAATAGGTATTTGCATAGCAATTACAATATCAAGAATCAATCACAGAATACGGATACCCATCTTTTGTTTTGTGCTGGTATTAAAGCTGTCGCAATTTAAAAATGACCTATCCACAAAATATAGCACGGAAATATTAATGCAAAAGGAAATGTCACGATGAAAGTTAGTCCCTATTTTGCTGTGCACGCTTTGCTTGCAGACCGACATGCAGTGCAAATGTATGCCAACTTTGCCACCGAAGGCATTTGCTTGATTGTAATATCATGATGCTCCGTATATTCAGCTGGTTTGAATCGCTAGCCAATCCGTTTCCTGAGCAAACGATTCAGGCCCCAGCCAAAAACTTTTGGGCGTTTGTCTGGGGCTGCACACAAGGTTTGCGCCCATATATCTTGGGCATGACCTTGCTCACAGCCGTGATTGGCGCGTTCGAGGCCTTACTATTTGCCATGATGGGCAAGGTGGTGGACTGGTTAAGCAAGATTCCGCCTAGCCAGTTGTGGGCGCAGGAGAAAAACCAGTTGCTGATGCTAGCTGGAATCCTGTTGTTGAGTACGGTGTTTATCGGCTTGCAAACCCTGCTAAAGCATCAAACGCTGGCGGGTAATTTCCCCATGCGCATGCGCTGGAATTTTCATCGACTGATGCTTAACCAGAGCATGAGTTTTTACCAAGATGAGTTTGCTGGACGCGTGTCGGCAAAAGTGATGCAAACAGCGCTGGCGGTGCGTGATGTGTGGTTCATCGTTGCCGACATTCTGGTGTTTGTGATTATTTATTTTGCGACGATGGTCGCGGTGGTTGGTAGTTTCAATGTGCTGATTATCTGGCCTTTTTTAGCATGGCTTTTGTGTTACGCCAGTGCGCTCATGTATTTTGTGCCTAAATTAAGCCGCGTGTCACAGCAGCAAGCAGATGCACGCTCGCTGATGATGGGGCGCATTACCGATGCCTACACCAACATCAGCACTGTTAAACTGTTTTCCCATGCTGGCCGTGAGGCGGCCTATGCTCAATCGGCGATGCATGAGTTTTTGGATACCGTGCATAGGCAAATGCGGCTAGTCAGCGGCGTTGAGACCATCAACCACATATTGAACATGACGCTGATTTTAGGCAGTGGCGGCATGGCGCTTTGGCTTTGGAGCCTCGGGCAAGTAGGCGTTGGCGGCGTGGCGGCGGTTACCGCAATGGCGTTACGGCTCAACGGCATTTCACATTGGGTGATGTGGGAGATGACCTCGCTCTATGAGCAGGTTG
>CAINBI010000040.1 GCA_903846555.1 uncultured Pseudomonadota bacterium | reverse complement strand
GGCGAAGTGTTAATGGAAATTACACCAGATTATAAAGGTGTACTTGTTGAAGCGCGCGCCAAACCCAATGACAGAGCAAATCTGCGAAGCGGGTTAACGGCTCGAGTACGCATAGGCGCTTATGATTACGCTACTTTTGGTACCTTGGCTGGCAAAGTTACTGAAGTGAGTGCAGATACAATTGTAGATGAACGTGAAGGCCGTTATTACCGCGTGATTATTAAGGCTGATTCGCAAAATCAACAGCCAATGGAAATAATACCAGGTATGACAGCCGTTGCCGATATTGTTGTAGGAAAGCGAACTGTACTCTCTTACCTTCTTTCACCTTTAATGCGCTTTCGTGATAGTGCATTTAGAGATCCAAGGTAGTGAGGTCAGCGTTAGTTTTAGTATTTCAAGCAAAATAATACAGATGACAATTAACGAATTAAATTGACGGAATAAATTTATGTACAAACGACTCAGAATTTACTACTTGTATACGGCAATGCCATTTATATTGCTATTACTTGGCGCGGCGCTTTATCGTAAAGCCATCATTAAAACGATTGTTAGCAACCCGCATCCGCAGATTAATTATTTAATCTTCATTATCATCATTGTTGGCGGTGTGCTGATACTGATGAGTATTAACAAGCTCATGAAGGAGGCTAAGCAACTTTCTGATTTTACAACGGCACAGCGCACTGGTGCTGATCAAGAAACTTTGCAGGAAATGGCGTTAAATTGCAATGCTGATATTGCTTATGTACTGCGTATGGTGTCTGCTTCTAGTAATCGATCAATTACGCATCAGGAGCAAATTGCGCTTGAAAATGAGTTACATAAAGCGGGCACGCGACTCAATAGCCGTAACGCATTGCCGCAGTTTTTAGGTGGATTGCTAGTTGGTATGGGTTTGCTTGGTACATTTATCGGTTTGCTAGCAACCTTAGATGATATTGCCACATTGATTTCAAGCTTTGGTTCGCTTGATATGAAAACGGCTGATCCAATTACGGTCTTTAGTCAGATGGTTAATCGCATGGAAGCACCTATGCACTCAATGGGCATTGCGTTTTCAGCGTCAATGTACGGCTTGCTTGGGTCAATTATTATTGGCTTTATGATGGTATCAGTACGCCGTTGCATGGGCGAAATAATGTCTATTCTAGGTTCTGAGGTTGCGCAGCATATTGAGTTTGCGCTGGCTAGAGATGGCTTTGCTTACAGTAAAAGTGGGCTCAAGTTAGGTTTGGGTAAACGTGCTGTAGAACCTATGGTGGCGAATGGTGCTGTAGCTAGCACTGTTGGCAGTCAATTTGAGCTAAAGGCAAGTGGTACAGAAGGCTTAATACAGCAAGCTAAGTCTAGCCTTTCATCAGAGAAAACCTATACGCTATCAGAAGATGGTGAGTCTGTATCTGATGAAATTCGGGTATTAAGACGCATAGAAGAGCGCATCGCTGAATCAACCCGAATACAAGAGCGTGGCTTGGGTAAGGAAATTGAAGATTTTAATAAGCAACGTAGCGATATGTTGCGTAATTTGGCTGAAAACTCAGAAGCTTCTACAAACTTTCGTAATGAGTTGCAAAGAGTTGGCAGGCAATTGGGCGTGATGCTCGGTATGATGGAAAAAAGTAATGTTGATGTGATTGAGCAGGTGCGCGAATTGAAGTTGTTATTGAGAGATGATGCGGCAGAGACACATCGTTTGCTCGCGATGTTGATTGAAATTCAAAGATCATCTCGTAATTAAAATGCTGCCTGATAGGCGATAGTGATAAACCGCCTAACGGTAATATTGCAATTGAGTCGGCGGGGCAATGTAATATATTGATACAAAATTCAAGTATTACAAAATGTTGACGATGTAACAAAGAGGGTATGAAAACAATTGATGGTATGTGGTATTTACATTAATTGATGTCACAAAAAATCTTTCAAGGAGTAATGATCATGGCAAACCACAAAACACCTAAAGCACAGCCAGCGGCAGCTCAAGTTGATGAAAAAGTCAGCGATCACGCGCTCACGGTTGGTAATCTTGTTCAGGTAACAACTGCACCAGATGGCACTATCGTGGTGAAAGAGGCGCTGAGTACGCTTAAGTTGGTTGATATTGCCGATGTGGATTTATTGCTTACGTTTGCTAATGGTGATCATGTCGTTATTCCTAATGGTGCGTTGGACGCATTAAGCCCGAATCCGCTAGAGGCAATTTTCAACGACCGCCATATTAGCCTATCAGATTTATTTAAATTGGTAGGTGTTGCCAATCCATCCAAAGCTGGCAGTCTTAGGTTGGTGAGCGAAAATATTGACGCTAATCCGCCGCCTGAAGCGAGTGAAACGCAGAGCGAACATCAACCTGATACGCCGCCCCCAGCGCCTATGGTAAAAATAGGCGTTGGCACATCGGCTGGTGTAGGTAAGGGGCCGGGTAAGGGGCCGGGCAATGGAGGTGGTGAAGGTGACGTGCCTGCAACCGTTACTTTTCCAGCAGTTACGGCCACGCCCAGCTATTCTCGAGGCAAGCCTACACAAACGGTATCGGATATTCTCAGTGGTGCTGGCAATCCAAATTCTCATGCAGATTTATATACATCATCTTCATATAAAGCTGACCCTTCAGGGCGGGCAGATTTGCCGCTTGGCGCTTATGATCCTAATGGAACAGCCGATCAGTTAGCGGCTAGGTACAGCCCCGCTGGGCAAGCCACGCGTGAAGTGATTCATGGCACGGGTGCTGCCGATGCCATTAACTTTAATCCAGCATTTAGTGCTGGTGAAGGGCAGTGGAGTAAAACGCTGCATGTCACGTTTAATAACTACTCAGCAATTGATTCCATTCAATTGATATTCAATGCAACGGCAATCGCCCAGATTCCAGGGTTTAATTTGCAAGGTGCCGGAGTCACCCGAGATGGTCCAACGCTAAACTCGTGGCATATAACCCCGACAACCGACATGCTGGTGAATGGTGCAGATATACAAATCGTTTATGACATCAATGATAGCCATGCCCCCATTGATTTTGGGGCTGATTTAGTGGTCAATGGACATGCTGGGCTGGTATTAGTCCCTACTGATTATATTAACCTTGCCTTTACTTGGCGTGATGCTCTGACTGCTACAGATTTCAACGTGCCGGATGATAACAATAACCCTCGATTGGTATTACCTCGCAGCGGTGTAGGGGTGGAAGTTTTTGCAGGTAATGGTGATGATGTTATCCATGTGGGTGCAGGTGCAGATTTAATTCATGGTGAAGATGGCAACGATACGATTTATGCCGGCACAGCGAATGATATATTGGACGGCGGCATTGGTGACGATACGCTTTATGGCGAAGCCGGCAACGATACTTTTATCGGAGGTGCAGGTGTTGATGCAATGGATGGTGGCGTGGGTGTTGATGTCGTGACCTATGAAGCATCTACATTGGGTGTGGTTGCTTCGCTTGATTTAGCCTTAGGTGTTTCTACCACAAATGATGCTGCTGGTGATACTTTTGTGAAGATTGAAAATCTGACAGGTTCACAATGGGATGATACGCTGATTGGTGATGGGCAGGCGAATGTGCTTACAGGTGGTGCAGGCGACGATAAACTGATTGGTGGTTTAAATGCAGATACCCTTAATGGCGGTTTAGGCAATGATACTGCGAGTTACGCATTCGCCACTAGTGCAGTGACAGTGAGTTTGGCAAGCAACACAGGTACGCAAGGCGAAGCTGACGGTGATACATTGATCTCGATTGAAAATTTGATTGGTGGTTCAGGCAACGATACCTTTATCAGCGGGCTCGGTGTGCAAGCCAATCAATATGATGGGCATGGCGGATTTGATACTGTGAGTTATGAAGCTTCAGCTTCATCTGTAGTCGCGATATTGGATTCAGGATTATTACTTACACCAATATCAGCCACTAATAATGCTGCTGGTGACGTTTATGTGAGCATTGAAAATCTGACTGGCACTGCATTTAACGATACCTTGATAGGTGATGGCGCTGCCAACGTGCTGACTGCTGGTGCAGGTAATGATACTTTGGAAGGTTTAAGTAGTGGCGATACGTTTAATGGAGGAACTGGCACCAATACTGTGACTTATGCAAACTCTGTGTTTGGCGTAACTTCTTCACTCACGACTACATTTAGTGCCGGACCAATAGTCACACAAACTAATGACGCAGCGGGTGATACCTATAATAGTATCCAGAACCTAACGGGTTCAGCTCTGGCAGATACACTGATTGGCGATAGTCTAGTGAATCGTCTTGATGGCGGTACAGGTGATGATACCCTAGAAGGAATGGCGAGTGGCGACAGTTTGGTCGGTGGTGATGGTAACGATACAGCAAGTTATGAGCATGCCAGTGCTTATGTGGTTGCCTCACTGACCGGTGGATTGGTTATTTCACAAGGAGATGCAGCGGGAGATAGTTTTGACCATATAGAGAATCTGACTGGCACTGCATTTAACGACACCTTAATAGGCGACGACTACGTTAATATACTGACTGGCGGGGCAGGTGATGACAGCCTTGAAGGGTTAAATGGTGCAGATAGCTTTATTGGCGATACAGGACTAGATACCGTTAGCTATGCAAACTCAGCACTAGGCGTGGTTTCTTCACTGACATTATCTTCTGCATTTACTGTAGGTGCTGCCGTCACTCAAACCAATGATGCGGCAGGGGATACCTACGACACCATTGAAAATCTAGCGGGATCTCGTTCTGCCGATACGCTTATTGGCGATGCACAGGATAATCAATTAGATGGTAAAGATGGCAACGATATTCTTGAGGGCATGGGCGGTGCAGATAGTTTAATCGGTGGCAATGGTACTGATACTGCCACGTATGAACATTCAACAACGGCTGTTGTGGCCTCGATGACGCTTGCACTGGCGGGTATCGTCAATAGCGGTGATGCGGCGGGTGATACATACAACAGCATTGAAAATCTGACGGGTACTGATTTTAACGACACCTTGATTGGCAACAACGTAGCCAATGTGATTTTTGGTGGTGCTGATGATGACATTCTTGAAGGTCTTGGTGGTTCAGACACCTTGAATGGTGGTGCGGGCAACAATACCGCCAGCTATGAACATGCCGCAGACTTGGGTGGCGGTGCAGGTGTAGTGGCCTCATTATCAACCTTTGTAGCACCTACGGTAAGTACGGGTGATGCTTTAGGCGATGTTTACGTCAATATTAAAAACCTAGTTGGCTCTGCATTTAACGACACCCTGATTGGTGACAACCAGGCTAACGTGCTCACAGGCGGTACTGGTGACGACAAACTCGTTGGGCGCGGTGGTGCCGACACCCTTGAGGGTGGGCTAGGCAGTGATACCGCAAGTTACGAGTACGCCACTAGTGCCGTGAGCGTGAGTTTAGCGACCAACACTGGTACACAAGGCGAAGCTACTGATGATGTGTTGAATTCTATTGAGAATCTAATTGGTGGTTCAGGCAACGATACCTTTATCAGTGCACTTGGCGTGCAGGCCAATGCTTACGATGGGCGTGCAGGCATCGATACTGTCAGTTATGTAGCATCATGGGCTGGTGTTGTTGCGGTGTTAGATCCAACGCAAGTGAGTTTAGTTAGCCAAACTAATGACGCTGCGGGAGATACTTTTACCAAAATTGAAAATTTAATTGGCACAGGTTTTGACGATACTTTAATTGGTACTAACAGTGTTAATACGCTAGATGGTGGCGTTGGTAACGACACGCTCGAAGGCTTGGGCGGCGGAGATAGTTTTATTGGTGATGTTGCTGGGTCAGATACCGTTAGTTATGAACATTCTGCGCTGGGCGTGGTGTCATCCTTGACATTAGCATCAGCATTAACCGTGGGGCCAGTTGTCACGCAGAGCAATGATGCAGCGGGTGATACTTATAGCAGTATAGAAAATATGACTGGTTCGCAACAAGCCGATACTTTAATCGGCGATGCTCAAGCTAACAATATTAACGGTGGCAATGGCGATGATATTTTAGAAGGATTAGGCGGTGCGGATACCCTAATTGGTGGCAACGGCATTGATACTGCAAGTTATGTGCATGCAGCCAACGCCGTGGTGGCCTCACTCACCGATGGGCTAGTCGGCGTTACTGCAACAGGTGATGCTGCGGGAGACACATTCTTAGGTATTGAAAACCTGACAGGTAGCAATGCTGATGACACTTTGATTGGTGATGGCGTTGCTAACGTCATTACTGGCGGCACCGGTAACGACGCACTTGAAGGCTTGGGTGGTGCAGATACGTTAGATGGTGGTCTAGGCACTGATACAGCTAGTTATGCACATGCTATTAGTTATGTGAATGCGTCACTGACTACTGGCCTTGCTGGTTTCACAGCACTTGGTGATGCCGCGGGCGATACTTACATCAGCATTGAAAATCTGTCCGGCACGGATTCTTCTGACACTTTAATAGGCAATAGCGCTGCAAATGTGATTTCTGGTGGCATTGGCGATGACGTGTTAGAAGGCTTGGGTGGTGCGGATACTTTAAATGGCGGTACTGGTATCAATACGGCAAGCTATGAACATGGCGCTAATCAAGGTGCTGGTTTAGGTGTAACAGCCTCATTACTCACGCCAGCCAGCAATACTGGCGATGCACTAAATGATACTTATACCAACATCCAGAATCTCCTCGGCTCAGCATTTAACGATATTTTGACTGGTGATGCTAACAATAATACGCTCACTGGAGGTGATGGCAATGACACGCTTACTGGCGGATTGGGCGTAGACTTTCTGTATGGTGGTAACGGCAACGACAATCTTTTCGATGATGGGATTGGGGCTGGCATTCTGGATGGCGGAGTCGGCGATGATATTATTACACTTACTGGTCAAGACGGTACGCTCGACAATATTGCTGGCGGTACAGGAATAGATACTTTAGTCTGGGCATCGACTACGCAGATTGGTCGCGTTGATTTTAATCTATTCACTGGTACTGTTACCTACCAGTTCAGTGGTTTTGGTATCAAAACTAATTTTACGGGTATTGAAAATGTCTCAGTGACTGGAGCCAATAACACTTATTCGTATGCCAACAATGAGGACAATATTATCACTGGCGGTAGCGGAGTCAGCGACTATGTAGATTACTCCTACGCAGTAGGTGGTGTACAGGCGAACCTACTTACAGGCGTGGTAACTGGAGGAAGTGGTAACGATACTTTGATTAATATTGAGCACCTCTATGCTGTTTCTCTCTATAACGATGTATTAATTGGAAATAATAGTGATAACTGGATTAGAGGTCTTAGTGGTAACGATGTGATTGATGGTGGCAATGGTGTAGATACTTGGTACATCGATTATACCGGTGCAAGAGTAACCGCGTCATTAATGTCCGCTGCACAAAATACTGCAATGGGTATTGTAATGACAGGTGATGCATCTGGCGACACCATTAGTAATATGGAAAATATTTACTCAAGTTACAGTGATTTTCTATACGGCAATGCTGTCGCTAATGACTTGTATGGTGCTGGTATGCTGGAAGGCTTTTTAGGTGGAGATAATCTAAGAGCACAAAGTACAACAACATCCTATGCTAGTTATGCAAATGCTGGTAATAGCTACCTTGCTGGGCAGGGCATTACCTCTGCTGCTGGTGTCGGCGTTATTGCCAGTTTGACTACAGGCTTGGTAACCACTACTGGAGATGCTGCGGGTGATACCTATGATTCCGGCATCAGAAATATGATGGGTTCAGCCTTTAATGATACGTTGATTGGTCAGGCCAATAACAATATTTTGAATGGCGGCGCAGGGGATGATGTACTGGAAGGTATGGATGGCGCTGACGCCTTGATTGGCGGGGCGGGTATTGATACGGCGTCTTATGCGCATGCAAATGCGGGTGTGATCGCCGCTATCAATGGTGTATTAGTTGGAACAAACCAAGCGTTGGGAGATACATTTTCCAGTATTGAAAATGTGACTGGCTCAAATTTCAACGACTTTCTTTATGGCAACTCACAAGACAACATAATGGTCGGTGGTTTGGGTGATGATTATCTTGATGGCGGTAGTGGTAATGACACGGCTAGTTATGCCACTGCGACAGGCTCGGTAAACATCAATATGGCGACCAATACGGTAAGTGGTGCTGCAGGTAACGATACCTTGGTGAGTATTGAAAAGGTCATTGGTTCAAGTTTTGTAGATACGATTACAGGTACCGCAGGCAATGATGTCATTGATGGAGGGGCGGGCTCAATCGCAGATATTATTGATGGTGGTGCCGGTAGTGACACAATTTCATATGCAAGTGCATTAGGCCCACGCTCAGTTATTCTAGGCGACAGTAATACCGACAATGATGTGCTTACCAGTATTGAAAATATATTAGGCTCACAATATGGTGACACGTTGACTGGCGATGCTGGCGACAATGTGATTGAAGGCGGCTTAAGTGGTACTGCACTTCAAATTGATACGCTTAGTGGTGGTACAAATACTGCAGTGGGTGATACGGTAAGCTATGAAAATGCATCATCAGGTGTTGTGGTTAGCCTTGCAATAGCCATTGCACAAAATACAGGTGTAACTGGCCTAGATATTTTAAGTGGTTTTGAAAACTTATTAGGTTCTGCTTTTGACGACACACTAACAGGAGATGCTGGCAATAATGTCATAGACGGTGGGTCGGGTAACGATATTCTAATGGGCAATGCTGGTGCCGATACTTTAATCGGCGGACTTGGTATTGATACTGCATCCTATGCTACATCTGCTACTGCCGTCAATGTGACTGTCAACGACGCCGCTTCAGGCGGTGATGCTGCTGGCGACACCTTAACTGGCATAGAAAATCTGATTGGTTCTGCGGGTGCTGATACGCTAACTGGGGACGGTGGCGCCAACACTTTTGATGGCGGTTTAGGTAATGATACGATTAATGGTTTAGCAGGTACAGATACTGTTACATATGCATCAGCTATCTCTGCGGTTTCAGTAGATTTAGGTGTGTTGAGTAATAATGTTACAGGTGGAGCCGGTACAGATACACTAAGTAATATTGAAAATATCATTGGCACTAACTCTAGTGACACAATTATTGGTGACGGTAATAATAATGTTTTTGAAGGCGGCTTGGGCGCAGACACCATGAATGGTGGTGGCGGTATTGATACCCTCACTTATGCAAACTCAAACGCCGGTATCAATATGAGCTTAGTGGTAGGCGCAGTCAATACTGGCGGCGATGCCGCGGGTGATTTTCTGACTGGGTTTGGTTTTTCTAACATCATAGGTTCAGCGTTTGGCGATACATTAAAAGGTAATACTGCAGACAATAGCCTGAGTGGCGGTGTTGGTAACGATATTTTAATCGGTGGCGCTGGTAGCGATACACTTGATGGCGGTTTAGGTTTGGATACAGCCTCTTATGAAACATCTACAGTTGGTGTAACAGTCAATCTAACTTCAAGTACTTACCGTGGACTCAACCAAGGCGCGGTTTATAGCGGTTATGGTGGTGCTGGTGATGCATTAGGTGATACTTATAGCAGCATAGAAAACGTGACGGGTTCTGGCTTTAATGATGCACTTCTGGGTACTACCGGTAACAACGTGATAGATGGCGGTGCTGGTAATGATCGAATGTGGGGAGATGGTGGTAACGATATTATCTATGCAAATCAAGGCAATGATGTCGTTTTTGGAGAAGTCGGCAATGATACGATTTACGTTTCAGTATCTTCAGTTGCCCCAGCCTCTCTATACGATGGTGGTTCAAATGAAGTAAGCGCAAACGTAGATGGTCGAGATACAATAATAATGCAAGGTTTAACTAATGGGGGCTATACTTTTGCCACACTTGCGAACGTAACAGACAATATGGAAGGTTTGAATATCAACGGTGACGGTGCTAGCACCGAATTAACAATCACTAGCTTGGATGTGCGTAATTATGCGGATGCTGGTAAGGTGTCTAATATTTGGATTACGGCGGATGCAGGAGATACAATCAATCTTACTGGAGTGGCAGCCGCTGGAGAAACTTATCAGAACGTTGCAGTTGCAGGTGGCACTGATTATTTAATATTTAATGCAGCCAACACGCAAGTAGCCGCTATTCATTGGCAAACAGCTTGATTTTGATTTATGAGCCATGCTTATTACTTTGGTCTGATGAAGTATCAACTTCCGTTCGGCCTGAGCCTGTCGAAGGCGTTGAATATGCTCACATTTCGACAAGCTCAATGCGAACGGATTTCAAATATCATTGGGCCGAATCAATAATAAAGGGGCTGATGAATGACTGACCCACGATTACTGGCTACGTCAGTTATTTTAGAACATGACCCAAAAACCATCCCAGAGAGTGGCTTAGATCGGCAAAGCGTGCTTGACGCAATGACTGGGTTGTGCGGTGCTAACCATAGTAGTGCAAAAAAATTACGACAGGCGCTGGGTAAGTTAGCCGCAAAAACTGACAATTGGTCAGCTCAGGCCAAGCGTCTTGATCGTGCAGGGTTTGCCGCACGTCATCTAAAATCTAATTTACGTGAAATTTTAGCGTTGTCAGGTGATTTAGCGCTGTTAAGGTTAAATAGCGGTGGTTTTCTTTTACTGCACCGTCAGCAGCAACGCTGGCAAACACTAGATGCGCACGGTGAGCCGTTGGCCGATGTGCCCGATACTGCTGGGGATGCGCTCACCGAAGCGATTGTATTACGCATGCCACGAGAAAATGCCAGCAAGGGCGGCTTAGACTCATTGCTCGCGCTATGGCCAGCCTTGCGTGCAGCTTGGGCAGAGGTGGGGCTTGCCAGTGTGTTTGTGAATACCGGGCAATTGTTGTTACCGCTATTTTCCATGCTAGTGTATGACAAAGTCGTCAACAATGGCGTGTTCGAAACCTTATGGGCGCTTACGCTGGGCATGTCGATTTATATTGCGACAGATGCCGCCATGCGTATCGTGCGTGCATGGTCTACAGAACACATTGCCGAAGATCTAACTCGGCGTGGCGATGAAACCTTGTGGCACAGGTTGGTTGCGCAGACGGATTTAACCAGCGGCTTTGCGCGTTTTCTTTCAAATTATCGTGATTTGGCGGTTTCTCGCGATTTTGTTTCATCCACCTATTTACTCGCTGTGGCTGACTTGCCCTTTTTGGTGCTTTATCTAGTGGCTGTGAGTTTAATTGCATGGCCTATGGCCATTGTTACGGCACTGTTGGTGCTGTTTTACGCAATGATAGGTTACATACTACAGTTACGCAGCAATCGATTAGGCAAAGAAGCCGAGCAGCAAAATACACGTAAATTGACTTATATGGGTGAAATGCTTGGCTCGCTGGATGTGGTGCGAACCGTACCTGGTGCGGGTGCGTTTTTGCGCCGCTGGCGTGATCTGTCGGATGATTCTGCTCGCATAGATGGTCAGCGACGCTTGGCTGGAAGCCACTCAAATACTTTAGCTGCGGGCATGATGACATTCAGCACAGTCACTATGTTGGTAGCTGGCGCATACTTGATAGAAGCGCGTAACTTATCTGTAGGCGGCTTAATTGCTTGCAACTTGCTAACCTCACGCGCTATGTCGCTGGTGACCTCTTTATTTATGGTGATCGGTAAATGGCAGGATTTTCAGCGTGCTGCAGCCCGTATGGAAAGTAGCCTGATACCAACTGCTGAGCGTGAATACACGCCACGGCCAACGATTATAGGCAATGTTGCCGTGATTGGTTTAAGCAAGCGCTACCAAGGCCGACCAACCGCGCTTGATGGCGTTTCTTTAACAGTTCAACCTGGTGAACGTATTGCTTTATTGGGTAAGCCCGGCGCAGGTAAAACTACTTTATTACGCTGTGTCGCAGGATTATGTAAGCCTGATTCTGGGCAGATATTAATTGACGGCCTTGCCTTAGAAGATATTGCCCAGCAAGATCGCGCTGGTTGGATGGCTTGGAAATCTCAAGACCCAGCGCTGTTTGCAGGCACGCTGGAAGAAAATCTACGTGTTGCTGGCAGCAAGGCTGGTAGTGAGCGCTTTGTGCAGGCGCTTTGGGCTTCTGGCTTAGAAGATGAGCTTAAAAGTGGGCGAATGACATTAGGTATGCAACTAGAAGAGCGCGGCGGTAATCTTTCTGGGGGGCAACGTCAGAAAGTTGCGCTAGCACGCGTTTTAGCACAACCTAGCCGTATTCTGTTGTTAGACGAACCTACGCTTGGCCTAGACCCAGATAGCGAGCGTTTGTTGGCAGAGCGGCTACCGAAGATGCTAGGCGCTGATGATGTGCTGATTATGACCACCCATAGTGCCATTATGCTGGCAGTGGCGCAGCGCGTAATTGCCTTGGATGGCGGCCATATTATAGCTGATGGGTTGAGAGAGAAGCTGGTTCATGTCGCTTAAAAAATACAGCCTTATTAAGTCATTAGCTTGGGCTTTAGCCAGACTGACAGCCTAAAACCTGAACTGGCGACATTGTAAGTTAGCGCTTTATAAAAGTGCGTCAATGTGTTTGCTCGTTTATAATGCAAACTTCGTTTTAGTAAACTCAGAACACCTCGATGCAATCTTTAATGCAATCTACATTAACCCATTTTCTTAAAACCCCATGTTGAGCTACGCATCAGCTACGACGCCATTATCGACGTTAGCGTGGATAATCTTGGTCAGCCTACTAGGCGGTACGTTGAGTGTAGCCTTAGCGGCATTGTTTGCCTTGAGTGTACGCACCGCTTGGGTGCCCATGCTAGTGAGTTATGCGATTGGTGCAATGCTGGGCGCGGTATTTTTAGAGATTTTGCCGCACGCCTTTAGTATCGCCGGGGATGTTGAAACCGTTTCTGCCACATTGTTACTGGGCTTATTACTGTTTTTTGTACTTGAAAAATTAGTGATTTGGCGGCATTGTCACGGCGACCATTGCGAAGTGCATGCAATGCATACTGAAGAAAATTGCACAGAAATGCATACTAATAATGTGCCTGTCGCGGGTAGCCCAAAATATAAGGCTGTTACTATTCAGCAGCCTTCAGCACTGCTGACCAATAGCCACAGTCACTCGCACAGTCACTCGCACAGTCATGGCTACGATCAAGGGCGTAGTGGCTTGATGATTATGATAGGGGATACTTTTCATAATTTTATCGATGGCATTTTGATTGCCGCTGCTTTTACAGCAGATATTAAATTAGGCGCAGTGACTGCTTTAGCCATTATTGCGCATGAAATTCCACAAGAAGTGGGCGATTTTTTGATTTTGCTACATTCTGGCTACAGCAAAAAACAAGCGCTCATTTTTAATCTTGTTTCAAGTTTAGCAACATTAGTCGGTGGTTTAATCGCTTATTTTGCACTGCAATATGTGCAAAGCTGGATACCGATTATTCTGGGCTTAGCCGCATCCAGTCTGCTTTACGTGGCTGTGGCAGATTTAATTCCAGGCTTGCATAAACGGACAGAATTAAAAGCTACCTTGAGTCAGGTATTACTCATTGGCCTTGGCGTTAGCACTATCTGGATCGCCCACACTGTTCTCGAATAAAGATACGTCGTTTTGGCCTAACGCTTGTTCGAATGGCGGTTTTGAGGATTGTTTAAATTTTCGGTGCTTTACCCCAAGCAGCCATAACAATAATGCGCACGGCAGTAGCCCATAAAACACAAAAGTGAGTAAGCCAGCGGCTACCGTTTTTTCGGTCGCAGCCATCAACACGGTGACATAAAGCCAAGCAATTGCAATAATGTACATAAAGTATCAATTTAATTTAAAGGTTGGTTCGTATCAATGAGTTTGTCAAATCCAAAAGTCGGTTTCGTTTCATTAGGCTGCCCTAAAGCTGGCTCAGATGCAGAGCGTATTCTCACCCAATTGCGGGCAGAAGGCTACGAGATTTCAGGCAGTTATGAAGAGGTTGATTTAGTGGTAGTTAACACCTGCGGTTTTATTGATAGTGCGGTTGAAGAATCTCTTGATGCGATTGGCGAGGCGATTAAAAAGAATGGCAAGGTCATTGTAACTGGCTGTTTAGGCGCAAAAAAAAGCGTAGTAGAAGCCGCACATCCAAGCGTTTTAGCCGTGACAGGCCCGCATGCACTTGAGGAAGTGATGGCTGCGGTACATGCTAACTTACCAAAATTGCATGAGCCATTTATTGATTTAGTGCCGCCACAAGGCATCCGTTTAACGCCTAATCATTATGCTTATTTAAAAATATCAGAAGGTTGTAACCATCGTTGCAGCTTCTGCATTATTCCAAGTATGCGCGGTGATTTAGTGAGTCGACCGATTGGCGAAGTGTTGAACGAAGCCGAGAACTTAGTCAAAGCAGGGGTTTCTGAAATTTTAGTCATCTCGCAAGATACTTCTGCTTACGGCGTAGATGTCAAATATCGCCCGGGCTTTTGGAATGGTCGTCCAGTAAAAACACGTATGACCGAACTCAGCCAAGCATTAAGCGAGTTGGGCGTTTGGGTGCGTTTGCACTATGTATATCCATATCCACATGTCGATGAAGTCATTCCTTTGATGGCCGACGGTTTGATTTTGCCATACTTGGATGTGCCGTTCCAGCACGCCAGCCCGCGCATTCTTAAAGCGATGAAGCGCCCGGCGCATGCTGAAAATAACCTTGCGCGCATTAAAGCTTGGCGTGAAATTTGCCCAGATATTACCGTACGCAGTACCTTTATCGCAGGTTTTCCCGGTGAAACGGAAGATGACTTTAAAATGCTGTTAGATTTTTTAGAAGAAGCGCAGCTGGATAGGGTGGGTTGCTTTACATACTCTGCGGTAGACGGCGCAAAGGCCAATGAATTACCAAACCATGTCCCTGAAGAAGTCAAGCAGGAGCGATTGGCTAGGTTTATGGAAGTACAGGAGCGTATTAGTGCGGCAAAACTACAAACTAAAATTGGCACCCTGCAAACCGTGTTAGTGGATGAAGTTAACCAGCTAGAAGATGGTAGTTTTGAAGCGATAGGCCGCACCAAAGCAGATGCCCCTGAGATTGACGGTGTAGTGTATTTGGATGACGCTGAAGGTTTAAGCCCTGGTGATTTTGTAGAAGTGCAAATCACCAAAGCGGACGGTCATGATTTATGGGGCGGGCCGCCACAAGATTGATGGGAATGAAACCTGAATTTAAGCCAGCAGAAAGGAAATGCGATGAATAATAAAACGTTTAATCTCGAAAACTACCATCCGGAAACGCTTAGCGTGCGGGCGGGTAGTGAAGCAACCGAACTGGGTGAGAATTCAGAGGCGCTGTTTTTAAATTCTAGCTTCAGATTTAAAAATGCCGCGCAAGCAGCAGCGCGTTTTGGCGGCACGGAGCCAGGTAATATTTACTCACGCTTTACTAATCCAACCGTGACCGTGTTTCAAAATAAATTAGCCGCGTTAGAGGGGGCAGAGCAATGCGTTGCAACCTCAAGCGGTATGTCCGCAATTTTGGCCTGTGTTATGGGCTTGTGTTCGGCGGGTGATCATGTAGTGGCATCGCGCAGTATTTTTGGCACCAGCGTGCAGCTCTTCGGCAACATTCTAAAACGCTGGGGTCTAGAAGTGACTTTTGTATCGCTGACTAATCCAGATGAATGGCAAGCGGCTGTGACAGAAAAAACAAAGCTGTTCTTTGTAGAAACGCCATCCAATCCGCTCACTGAAGTGTGTGATATTCGCGCATTAGCCGATATTGCCCATAAGGCTGGCGCATACCTAGTGGTGGATAACTGTTTTTGCACGCCAGCGGTTCAAAAGCCACTAGCACTGGGCGCCGACATTATTATCCATTCAGCAACAAAATATATTGATGGTCAAGGCCGATGTTTAGGTGGGGCCGTGCTTGGCAGTAAAGCTCTGATGGAGCCTGTGTACGGATTTTTGCGTACAGCAGGCGTTACCATGAGTGCCTTTAATGCCTGGGTTTTCTTAAAGGGATTAGAGACGCTTTATATTCGAATGGAAGCCCACGCACGAAATGCACTGGCGCTGGCAACATGGCTAGAGGCGCAACCACAAGTGGCGCGTGTTTATTACCCTGGCCTACAGTCGCATCCGCAACATACACTTGCCATGCAGCAACAACGCAATGGCGGCGGTATTGTAAGTTTTGAAGTTAAGCCAAAAGCAGGTCAAACGCAACAACAAGCGGCTTGGGCATTGATTGATGCAACGCAGTTGATTTCTATTACAGCAAATTTAGGCGATGCGAAAAGTACGATTACGCACCCCGCCACAACCACGCATAGCCGTGTGACGGTAGAAGCGCGTGCAGCCGCAGGTATTAGTGATGGCTTGGTTAGAATTGCCGTGGGTTTAGAGCATATTGAAGACTTAAAAGCAGATTTATTTTCACTGACAATGTAAGTTTGTGCCGTAAGTTTGTACTACCGTAAGTTTATACTTAGGCTAACAACAAAAACACGGTTGGTCGTTTATGTAAATCGGGCAGTGGTGTTTTTTTCCAACTTGCAATCGTTTTCGTCATAATCATTTCTGTGCCCAAGCTGATATCACAAGCCACGCAAAGTCTGGTATTCGGCTGGCACATACTCAGAATCGCTTCTAACATATGCTGATTTCGATAGGGCGTTTCGATAAATAACTGCGTCTCTTTGTGCGTTAACGAGCGCTTTTCAATTTCTTTAAGCTTTTGATTCCGCAATGTTTTATCTACAGGCAAATAGCCTAAAAAGGCAAATTGTTGGCCATTCAGCCCAGAAGCCATCACGCTTAATAAAATGGAGCTAGGCCCAACAAAAGGTACAATGCGAATGCCTTTTTGGTGAGCGAGCTCAACCAGCTTTGCGCCTGGGTCAGCCACGCCTGGGCAGCCCGCGTCGCTCATCAATCCAATATTTTTACCTGCCAGCAATGGTGCCAATAAAGCCGATACATCTTTATCTTCGGTATGTTCATTGAGCAGATTTAACACCAACTCACGCACCGGCTTAATCGTTTTAATCGTGCTTAAAAAATGCCGCGCCGATTTTTCACTTTCCACCACAAAGGTGTCTAACTGCTGGGCGATGCTAACGACATCTGCGGGTAACACTTTGCTAATATTGTCGTCACCCAGGGTAACGGGGATTAAATACAGCGTTCCTAATTTGTTATTAGCCATTAGTATTTTACTTGTACACGGTAGGTGAGGGTGGTTTTGCCTTCAGCAGGAATTTCAACTTTCCACAAGGCGGTATTGCTGGTGGCTTTTTGGCTATGGTGGCTTTCTTTCATAATTTTCCAATCAGAGGGAATCGGTTCTTGTACAGTTACTGTTACAGGTTCTTTTTTTGCATTTTTAAGCACGATTTCATATGCACTTTCAAACATGCTATTGCCTTTGGCTGGGCGTGGTAATACTTTGAAATCAGTTTGTTTTTTATCGGCAGTCACATCAAAAGATTCGCCTAATTTCAGGCGCACCACTTCATTTCTTGGTGTGTGGTCGATGTTGTCTTCACCCACAAATTGTGCATTCCCCTGCCTATCTTTTTTGTATACTCGCATGACACCTTTGGGTAGCGGCATACCTAATTTCGCAGCTTCTTTATTGTCAAATTCAACAAACACGCCAACTTTCATTTTAGAGCCCAAGTCGCCATAACTTGCTTGATAATAATAATCTGCACCACGCAGCACAAGCTCTTTACGAGCGGGTACGCCCGTGGCTGAGAGCAGGGCAACCTGTTTCGTTTGGTTTTCAGCAATCGTTGTCGGGTGATCTAAGGAGTATAGGTGATACTCTAATAATGACTCTTCTGCCATCGGTTTGTTGGCATCAGCAATCGGCTTAAACTCTTTACGCCCAACCTTTGCGAGTAGAGAAATATCCTGCACCCGATTGACATCCCCAGCCACCAATTGCAACTTGGCATTATTGTAGCTAGTACCACTAGTATTGGTGAGCGTTACCCAGCCAGACAAATCCACACTATCTTCTTTTGGGCTTAGTTCTGCAACGTAGTCAGCTTTCCAACCTAAACCACCCGTTAAATAGCTGAGTTCTACCGTTTGTTCAGTAGCTATTTTATTATCAAGGTGAGTCACCAGAGTAGGCCGGTCGCGCAGGTTAGCTGGGACATCATCGTACACAATACGCCCTGGCAGACCTGTTTCAATGCGGTTGCCGATCTTAAGCACCACACCATTGTTGGCGGAGAGTACTGTAGCCTGCTCGCTAGTTTCTATGCCAGTAGTTGGGTTGGTTTTAACAATGTTCACTTTTTTACCCACATATTTTTCTAGCAACTTTTGCGGGGTAAGTAAATCAAAGTCAAAATTCTGCTCTAAGGTACTAAAGCTGCCCGCATTGCTCAAGCTACGCAGTAAAGCGGTTTCAGGTCGAATTTGAGCGCTAACATCACGCAATGCAAGGTTATTCAAACCGCTATTCAATTTAACTTTACGCTGGTCTTTTACTAAGGCGAGATTGTTGTTGTAAATTGTGACAGCAACCGATTGTTGGTCGCTCAATGTGCTGCGAATTTCATCGGATTCGCCTGAAAAAGCATTGATAGAAAGTGCTGAAAGAACACAAAGTACGATAAATCTATATTGATTAGGCATTGCAAACTCCTTTTGAATGAGAATAATTATTACGACAGCTTATAAATTTCAAGCCATGTAGAATGATGAAACGTAACAAGATACAAAAAAGGGTTAATTGAAACCTTTGCACGAAGCTAAATTAGCCGCGATTTTATATTAAATTGTGGTTAATTTAGCTTCGTGCAAAGGTCTCAATCTAAATATTTACTAGATATTATTTTTCTCCCCAAGAGCATATATGCAGCTGGTAGCACGAATAAAGATAAAAGCGGTGCAGTGAGCATGCCGCCTATCATTGGCGCGGCAATACGGCTCATTGCCTCAGACCCAGTACCGCTTCCAATTAAAATAGGAATAAGGCCAGCTAAAATTACAGCCACAGTCATCGCTTTTGGTCTGACTCTCAAAGCCGCGCCTTCTATCAACGCATCATATAAATCTTCATCATTATTGAGCTTTCCCGCAGCACGATAACGCTCAATCGCTGCGTCCAAATAGACCAGCATAATGATACCGAATTCAGCCGCCAGACCAGATAACGCAATCATACCGACGCCACTGGCAATAGAGAAATAATGGCCTAATAAATAGAGAAACCAAATTGCGCCAACTAATGCAAATGGTAAGCTACCGAGAATAAGCACTGCAGGTGTCATTCGCTTAAATGCTAGAAATAACATCATAAAAATGATGCCGAGTGTCATTGGGACAACATAGCTCAGCCGTTTTGATGCGCGCTCAAAATACTCAAACTGTCCAGACCATGCAAGAGAATATCCTGCGGGTAACTGTAGCTCTTTATCAAGTGTAGATTTTGCAGCTTGAACGAATCCACCTAAATCGCGACCATGTATATCGACATATACCCAAACATTAGGTCTGGCATTTTCACTTTTAATCATTGGTGGACCATCAGTTACTTTGACTTCTGCAATTTCCCCTAAAGGAACAGCAATACCACGCGCGGTGATAATAGGTAAGGCTTTGAGTTTATCTACTGAGTCACGCAACTCTCTAGGAAATCTCACGTTTATTGGGTAACGTGCTAAGCCATCAATTTTCTCACCAACATTGTCACCACCAATCGCGGTTGATATAAATGATTGAACATCCTCAATATTCAATCCATAACGAGCTATTTTAAGACGATCAATTTTGATGTCGATGTAGCGTCCACCTGTGACGCGTTCGGCAATGACAGAGCTGACACCAGGCACTTTTTTCATGATGCGTTCAACTTCGCTACCAAGCTTTTCTAATGTGGCTAAATCTGCACCTCCAATCTTGATACCGACAGGGCTTTTAATACCAGTAGATAGCATGTCAATTCGGTTACGTATCGGTTGCACCCAAACGTTGGCCATGCCTGGAATTTTCAGCCTAGCATCAAGTTCTTCTATGAGTTTTTCTGTTGTCATGCCAGTACGCCATTCTGAGCGTGGCTTGAATTGAATCGTGGTTTCAAGCATTTCAAGCGGCGCAGGATCGGTGGCCGTTTCAGCACGGCCCGATTTGCCAAATACGGTTTTAACCTCTGGAACGGTTTTAATCAGCCGATCACTCAATTGAAGGATTTCCGAGGCTTTAGAAACAGATAAGCCAGGCAGTGCCGTTGGCATATACAACAAATCACCCTCATCTAGTGGCGGCATAAACTCCGTACCCAACTGACTCAACGGGTATAGCGTGACTAAAACCAGCACTAAGGCGACAAGTAAAGTAACTTTTGGATAATGTAATACGCGGCTTAACATCGGCTTATAGATGGCTATAAGCGCTCGATTCAGCGGATTATCATGTTCAGATCGAATATTTCCTCGAATAAATAGGGTCATCAGCACTGGAATTAAGGTGATAGACAAACCTGCGGCAGCCGCCATGGCATAAGTTTTGGTAAATGCTAATGGGGCAAATAGCTTGCCTTCTTGTGCTTCTAGCGTAAATACTGGAATGAAAGACAAGGTGATAATCAGTAACGAGAAAAACAATGCAGGACCTACTTCGCAGGCCGCATCAATAATCAGCTTGATGCGTTGCGAATTATTGGGTTCACCATGCAGCTTCTTGTAATAATCTAGTTGCCGATGTGCATTCTCAATCATCACGATCGCTGCATCTACCATCGCTCCAATGGCAATAGCAATGCCTCCTAGCGACATAATATTAGCATTGACACCTTGGTAGTACATCACAATAAAGCTAATCAAAATGCCAATTGGTAAGGCCACAATTGCAACTAGGGCAGATCTGAAATGCCATAGAAATACAGCACAGACCACTGCAACCACGATAAATTCTTCAATGAGCTTATGTGTCAAGTTATCAACCGCACGCTTAATCAATTGTGACCTATCGTAAGTAGTCACAATTTCCACGCCTGCCGGTAAGCTCTTTTTCAGGGCTTCAAGTTTAGCTTTTACTGCATCAATTGCCTCTAACGCATTTTGACCAGCACGCATTACGATTACGCCACCAGTGACTTCACCTTCACCATTTAATTCCGCGACTCCACGCCTAAGTTCTGGTCCTATTTGGATATGTGCAACCTCTGAAAGCAGAATCGGCGTACCTCCATCACTTACGCTGAGTGGAATTTTGCGAAAATCATCCAACGATTCCAGATAGCCATGTGCACGGACCATATATTCAGCTTCCGCTGTTTCTATGACAGAACCCCCTGTTTCTTGATTGGCTGATTGAAGTGCTGATACGACTTTTGATAATGGTATGCGGTAGTTCCGCAATTTATCAGGGTCAACCTGTACTTGATATTGGCGTACCATGCCGCCCAGAGTTGCAACCTCCGCAACGCCAGGAATTGTTTTTAGCTCAAATTTAAGAAACCAATCCTGCAAAGCACGTAACTCTCCTAAATCATGCTTACCAGTACGATCTATCAGCGCGTACTCATAAACCCAGCCCACGCCTGTAGCATCAGGACCAAGACTAGGGTTTGCGCCTTTGGGTAGCCGTGATGAAATCTGACTTAAATACTCCAAAACTCGTGAACGCGCCCAATATTGATCAGTACCATCGTTGAATAATATATAGACGAAAGAATCACCAAAGAACGAATAGCCTCTTACTGTCTTCACTCCTGGGACTGAAAGCATAGTGGTTGTCAGCGGATATGTTAGCTGGTTTTCGACAATCTGCGGGGCTTGGCCAGCCCACTGGGTGCGAATAATGACTTGCGTATCAGATAGGTCTGGTAGCGCATCTAAAGGCGTCCGAAGCATTGCAAATATACCCCAAACTACCACCATCAATGTAGCCAATAGAATTAATAAGCGATTATTAGCTGACCAACGAATGAGATTGGCAATCATGGCTGGACTCTCTTCAGGCCATTTTTCTTGTCAGCACTTTTTTCAATCTGCACAATGACATATTCTTCTTGAGCATCATCCTTGAGGTGAAATTCAACGGTATCATTAACTTTAAGTTTAGCGAGTTGTTTAGGATCTGTAGCTGAAAAATCCATCGTCATCGCTGGCCAGTTTAACTGGGCAATAGCTTCATGTGCTAATGTGACCTTGCTTCTTTTTAGATCAATCCCAACTACTTTTCCATAACCTTTAGGCCTACTTTTAGCAGTCTTTTGTGGCAATTTTTCGTCAGCTACTATTTCGGGACCATTTGTTACAATAATTGAGGCATCCTGTTTGGAAAGTCTAGCCAGAACGCCTGAAAGCGAAGCTTCTGAATCAATCAGAAATTGACCAGAAGTGACGACTTCTTCACCTTCGGATATGCCTTTCAGTACTTCTATGTGACTATCACGCTCTTGACCAGTGACAACCTCCACAGTGCGATAGCCATTCTGGCTCTTGACAATAACAACCTTACGTTTGCCAGTTTCAATTACGCTTTCAGTGGGTATGGCTAGCGCTTCATGTGTTTGTCCTGTAAACGAGATGTTGGCATACATTCCTGGCCGCAATTGATAGTTTTTGTTGGGTAATTCAATGCGTACTTGCAGGGATCTAGAAGCATCATTTAACGTTGGGTATAAATAGCTGACCTTACCTTTGAATATTTCGCCAGGTATACTCTCTAACCGCACTTCTGCCAATAACCCAAGCTTCAACCTCGCAGTATCGCGTTCAGGCACCTCCGCAATCAGCCAAACATTTGAAAGGTCGGACAATTGCATCAATGAAGCGCCAGACATCAGTTGCCCACCTTCACGAACACCTAGCGCTGTGACTACACCAGAAGCTGGCGCATAAACGCCAAAACGTGCACTAGGCTTGTTAGATTTTGTAATTCCATCCACCTCACCCTCAGACATGCCAAGTAGTTTCAAGCGACTGCGTGCAGCTTGTTTAAGCGTGTTATCAGTGTCAATCTGGCTTAATGGGAGTAGCGCTAAATACTCTTGTTGTGCCGCCAATATTTCAGGGGCGTAGATTTCAGCAACTTTTTGACCTTTACTTACAGGGTCTCCCACAGCACGCACAGTTAATCGCTCCACGAAACCAGGGGTACGGGTTTGCACAACAGAGATGCGCCGTTCATCTGGCTCAATACGACCAACAGCAGCAAGTAACTCACCAAAGCTTTTCATCCCCACTTTTTCAAATCTTATCCCTAAATTCTGTACAGTCTGAGATGAAATGGCGACCCCTGCATTTTCGGCATTGCCATCAGTAGCGTATTTAGCAACAAGTTGCATATCCATAAACGGTGATTTACCAGGCTTGTCGAACTTTTGAGCTGGAGACATAGGATCATACCAATACAGCACTTTTTTGCTACCACCCTCTAGTATTGCTTTACTCGATTCAGACTTTTGTAGGGTAGGTTCAGTGCCGGCATCTTTTTTAGAGCATCCAGCAAGAATCAATAGGATGAGCGAGATAGTAACGAGTGCATTTTTCATTATTGATTCTCCTTGAATAAACGACTGTCGTTTACTAAATAGCCAATCTTGACTGCTGCACGCTGGCGATCAGCAAGAACTGTCCAGTGATCTATTTCTATTTCAATCAGGCTTCTGCGAGCCTCCCAGACATCACTTAGAGATTGTTTACCAGACGTATATGCCGCCTGGCTTATCTTTAACAATGCTTCTGCATTCGGAATAAGTCTCGTTAAATGCTCAATTTCTCGTGCTTCTGCCACCTCTGCATCCGCTGATGCATTCTCTAGTTCCGATGAAAGGGCACGTCGCCTGTCTTCGGTAAGTTTGTGTGACTTTTCGACCAGCACAAGTTTTTCAGCGGTACGTCTATCCTGCCTGTTAGCCCTATCTAATTGCAGATCCATTGATACTTGAAAGCTTAGCATGTCACTCCTATCTGCAAATCGCTTACCATAACCAGCTTCCCATCCCCAATTTCTTTGAATGTCGGCTTGTGCTTTATCGACATCAAACTGAGCAACTTTTTCAGACTGATGGGCATTTTGCAATAAGGGATGCTTTTCTATTTCAGCTAATGCTGCATCGCGGTTTAAGTGACTACTCATCACTGGAAGTTCAGTTGAAATGGCGCGCAATGAGGCTGGACCTATCCAACGTGCTAAGTCAGCTCTTGCCTTTCGCACATCTCTTTGGGCCATTAGACGCTTATCATTGGTCATGGAAAGCCTACCATCTAATTTCAGCACATCACTTGTTTGCGCACCATTTGAACTGATTCGGGAAATAAGAACCTTTCGTTCAGCGGTCATTTCATCCATGATATTTTGATAAAGCTCGAATTTCCGTTGCGCTTCAAATGCATCTAGCCATGCCAAGGCAACATCGCGCTCAATGGATCTAGCTGTCGCTATCTGTTCAGCATGAAATTGATCGGCTTCAGCTTCCATCCGTTTTGAAGCAATCTCTCGTTTTTTTGAAGGGATAACATCTTGAGATATGCCAATATTTACCGCAGTTTGATCATCACGACTAAAGCGGAATGCATCATTGTTAGTCACTGGCAGATTAACGATACCTATTTTAATTTTAGGGTCTGGTAACTGACCTTCAGCGACTGCGGCTTGCCGTGACGAATCTGCTGCGTCATCAAGTGATTGTAGTAAAGGTTGATTTTCTGTTGCCAACTTAATGGTTTCAGCTAATGTTAGAGCCTCTTCTGCTTTTACAGAAAATGCCAAAAACAATAATAAGCTGAACAACAGCTTGATATAGGCTGGCTTCATAGCCAGCAGAAATAAGTTCATGATGCGCTCCTAATAACTTAAATATGATGGACTGAGGATTTACCTCAGTAATATCACATCAAGCAGGAGGTTTTAATGGCGGGGTTAAATCTGCTGATTTTGCAGATGAGTCAAATGATAAGAATAAACTGGATGGTAAATCAATGTGCACAAATTTCGCTGGTAAAGCTATGGGTGTCGCTTGTGAGAAATTGCATCCAGCCCCCATTGAGCATGACTTATGTTCAATGTTTGGATGTTCAATGTTTGGCGTTGACTTCCCTTTCTCTTTAGAGACTTGATGACAATTAGGCATGTTAGACATGTCGTCAGCATTTACTGTACTCATGATTGATTTAGTTGCGCAGGAGGTAGCGCAAACCGCTGCAAATGCTGGACTTGCAGCAATTACTAAAATCAACAAAAATGACACTAATCGAATATACCTAAGCATAAGATAAACTCTATCACTCAAAAATAGTTTTCACAAGATATTCATTGGCTTGGTTTGATTTTACTCAAAATTAGTAAAATCAAATTATTAGTAATATTTATGATTCCTTAGATGACATTAACGCCTTCGTTTTGTAGCATGCTTACCAGCTTAATTAGCGGTAAGCCAATGAGCGCGTTCGGGTCTTCACCCGTCATTTTCTCTATAATGGCAATGCCTAATCCCTCTGACTTTGCACTGCCTGCACACTGATACGGCTGTTCTTTAATGAGGTAGTTTTCAATTTGTGCATCGGTTAAATCTCTAAACATAACAACGTATGGCACAACCTCGGCTTGCATATTCATGGTGATAGGGTTGTACAGGCATAATGCGCTGTGAAAAATCACCTCACGCCCACGCATCAAACGCAATTGTGCCGTCGCCTTATCATGCGTAATCGGCTTGCCTAATTGAATATTATCCAGCGTAGCCACTTGGTCGCAACCGATAATCAATGCACTCGGATGGGTTAATCCGACTTTTTTAGCTTTAACTTGGGCTAATCTTAATGCAGTTTCTTGCGGTAGTTCATTCTCCAATGGGCTTTCATCAACATCAGGCGCAACGCAACTAAATGGTAGTTGTAAGCGCGTTAATAGTTCCTGTCGGTAAATGGATGATGAGGCTAGTATTAAAGTTGAATGCATACAGTAGCTTATGCTAATAAAAAAGCCGACAGAATATTGCCGTCGGCTGATGGGTTTAAATGACCAGTAGATTATCCTGGCTGAATTTCAAGTAGTGATTCGTCAGGCGTAACTGTGTCACCTTTAACAACATGTACGGCGATCACAATACCTGAAGTGGCCGCTTGAATTTCATTCTCCATCTTCATCGCTTCAATCACCAACACACCATCGCCAGCATTTACTTGATCACCAATATTCACTTTGACTGCAACAACAGTGCCTGGCATAGAAGTGGTGACGTGGCCTGCATGTGATGGGCGAGGGCGGCCAACATTGCCTTTGCTAGTCACTGCTTTCTTTTTGCCGTTACTGCTGCTGCCTGAAACTTCAATTTCGCTCAAAGTTTCTACTATCACCTCTTCAGCAATTCCATCAATAGAGACATAGAACGGACGTTTTTCTTCGCCAGCATGACCGCTACCAGTCAGATTGATATGGAAGGTTTCACCATGCAGCGTGACTTTAAACTCACTTGGGGCAAAGCGTGACGCAGAAGCGCTCATTGCCGCCTTGTCTAATAATGCTTCTGGTACAAGTGAGCCTGCATTACGTTCTTGTAAATAGGTTTTGCCAAGGTCTGGAAACATAGCATAAGTTAGAACATCTTCTTCTGATTGTGCAAAGCGCTCAGACTCACTCGTAAGTCTTGCCATTTCTGCCTCTAATAAATCGGCAGGGCGGCAAGTGATAGGCTCAGCATCGCCTATGGCTGATTTTTTAACATCTGGATTAACTGCGCTAGGGAATTTTCCATATTGGCCTAAGAAGTAGTTTTTCACTTCATTAGTGATGGATTTATAGCGTTGTCCAGTCATCACGTTCAACACGGCTTGCGTGCCAACAATTTGTGAAGTAGGCGTCACTAAAGGAATGTAGCCTAAGTCTTTGCGTACCAATGGAATTTCCGCTAATACAGCATCCATGCGGTCTAGTGCACCTTGTTCTTTAAGTTGATTGCTTAGATTTGAAATCATGCCGCCAGGTACTTGATTGAGCAGCACGCGAGTATCTACACCTGAAAACTCACTTTCAAATTGCCAATATTTTTTACGCGCGTCACGGAAATAGGCGGTTACTTCTTGCACAGCGGCAATATCTAAACCAGTATCAAATTCCGTGCCTTGCAATGCTGCAATCATGCTTTCTGTAGTCGGGTGGCTGGCACCTTCTGAAAAAGCGGCGCTACATGTATCTATCATCACTGCGCCATTTTCAAGGGCGCGCAACAAATTCATACTCGCCAAACCGCTAGTTGCATGCGTGTGCATGTGAATCGGCAAATTAACATTGGCGCGCAAAGCTTTAACCAATTCAATGGTCGCTTGCGGTGTAAGTAAACCCGCCATATCTTTAATGGCAATGGTATCAGAACCCATTGCTTCAAGTTCTTTAGCGATGCCGACAAAGTGCGCTACATCATGCACTGGGCTGGTAGTGAAGCTAATAGTGCCTTCCGCATGTTTGCCCGCTTTTTTAACCGCTTCAATAGAAACTTGCAGGTTGCGCGTATCGTTTAGCGCATCAAAAATACGGAAAACATCAACGCCATTATCAGCTGACTTTTGCACAAAGGCACGCACCACATCATCAGAATAATGGCGGTAGCCTAACAAATTTTGACCACGCAGCAACATTTGGATACGTGTGTTTGGCAAGGCTTTACGTAACGTTTTTAAACGCTCCCAAGGATCTTCTTTTAAATAGCGCACACAAGCATCAAAAGTTGCGCCCCCCCAAGCCTCTAATGACCAAAATCCAATAGCATCTAGCTTGGCGCAAATGGGCAACATATCTTCAGTGCGCATCCTAGTGGCGATGTGGCACTGATGCCCGTCGCGTAAAACTAATTCGGTAACGTGTACTTTTGGTGCTTGGCTCATAGTTAACTCTTTACTTTAATTTATACATTCAATAAATTGTTTTTATTAGCTATTTTTAATTTAAACTTTAACCTTGTTTAGCTAAATCAAATGCCTTCATAGGCTGCGATTGCCGCAGAAATGGCTGCAGCAATCATCTCTGGTGGAATTTCATTTGCGTAATTAGTCAGTTCAGGATGCGACTCTACAAAGCTAGTATTAAAATTGGCATTTCTAAAATCTTGATGCTTTAAAATTTCTTGATAGTATGGAATAGTTGTTTTAACGCCATAAATCAACATATCATCTAAAGCGCGGCGACCACGCTCAATCACACTATCCCAATCTAGCGCCCAAACAGTTAATTTGGCACACATGGAATCATAATAAGGTGGAATCACATAACCGCTATAAATCGCAGCGTCCATACGCACACCAGGCCCCCCAGGGGCATAGTAGCGCGTAATTTTACCAAAGCTAGGCAGAAAATCATTTTTGGGATCTTCCGCGTTGATGCGAAATTCTATTGCATAACCTCTAAACTGCACATCTTTTTGCTCATATTGCAATGGCAAGCCATAAGCCACGCGAATTTGCTCTTGCACAATATCGATACCAGTAATGGTTTCAGTCACGGTATGCTCAACTTGTAAGCGCGTATTCATTTCCATGAAGTAAAAGGTATTGTCAGAATCTAATAAAAATTCAACAGTTCCTGCATTTTCATAAGCCACAGCTTTGGCTGCTTTAACGGCTAAACCCCCGATGTAGTCACGCTGCGCTTGGCTTAGTTGTGGAGACGGCGCTATTTCAATCAACTTTTGATTGCGACGCTGAATTGAGCAGTCACGTTCAAATAGGTGAATCACATTGCCTTCAGAGTCACCTAAAATTTGCACTTCAATATGACGTGGCGTCACGACACATTTTTCTAAAAACACTTCAGGCTTACCAAAAGCCTTACTCGCTTCAGAAATAACCCTATCGTAGTTACTTAAAAGATCTTTTTCGCTATCACAACGGCGAATACCACGACCGCCACCGCCGTTGGTCGCTTTTAGCATTACTGGGTAGCCAATTTTCGCAGCTAATATAACGGCTTCATCCAAGTTAGCCAAATTTCCATCACTGCCAGGGGTGCAGGGAATACCCGCGTTAGTCATGGCATTTCTTGCTTGAATTTTATCGCCCATTTGGCGAATCACACTGGCGTTAGGGCCGATAAACTTCACGCCACGGCGCTCACAAATTTCGGCCAAATCTGGATTTTCGGATAAAAAACCATAACCAGGATGCAGGGCATCGCAACCAGAGGCAACGGCTAAATTCACAATATTATGCGCATTTAAATAGCCTGCTACAGGGTCGGCGCCAATGTTATAGGCTTCATCAGCCTTTTTAACATGCAAGGCTTGACGATCAGCGTCCGCATAAATCGCTACAGACTTAATACCCATTTCTGAGCAAGCGCGTACAATACGCACTGCGATTTCACCACGATTAGCCACAAGAATTTTTTTGAACACGTTACAAGCCTTAATTTGTCACACAAACTTGGCGATTGTAACATGGGCATGCTAAGAGCTAAATCCCCATCATTCAATTTTAATCACAATTTTAGAATCATAAATATGACTAACCAACCTTTTTTTATCGACAACGTCGCCTTTGCAAAAAAAAATGAGCTATTAACTGGTGAACTGACACTTGCGGAATGCGCGAGGCTAAACGAACTGCTGATCCATTCGTCTGAAAATTCAAATTCAAACAGCCTGCCTACCGGCTCAATTAGTTACCAACTACAAGGTAAAACAGATGCTGCTGGTCAACACCTTTTAGATTTATCACTCACGACTCATTTAACTACAACGTGTCAGCGCTGCCTAAACGAAATGCCACTTAAATTAGTGCTGAAATTTAATTATTTAATCGGCGATGTTAGCGATATGGACATAGAGTCGACAGAGGTAGATAGTACTGACGATGTGGATATGCAACAAGCCAGCAAAACCATGGATATTGTGGCACTAATAGAAGATGAAATTATTATGGCAATGCCAATTGCACCGATACACAATCAGGATTGCGGGGAAATAATTACGCAAAGCGGTGAAAAGCCGAACCCGTTTGCAGCATTAAAAGGGTTAATTAAGCCCTAAGACGTCAATTGGTGCTGACAAAGCGCTAGCTTTACATTATAATTAGCGACTAGCAATTTAACGTAGTCTTAAATTAGTGATGAATTGTTTTAAACAGGGCATCAGTTTGTATGTAATTGAGATGATGTTTTAATCATTTTATTGGAGTTTATTATGGCAGTTCAGCAAAACAAAAAATCACCATCAAAACGTGGTATGCATCGCTCACATGACTTTTTAGTCAACCCACCTTTAGCAGTAGAGCCAACAACTGGCGAAACGCATCTACGTCACCACATTAGCCCAAGCGGTTATTATCGTGGTCGTAAAGTAATGTCTACAAAAGGCGAATAATTTACTTCTTTAGATTGCATCTAAAGAGTTAATGTTTGTTAAGTAGCATACGAAATCATTTGACGCCGCTCCAATATTGGTGCGGCGTTAATATTTATACGGCGGCAATGTGTAATACTTATGCAATCAGTCGTTAACTTTAAATTATTGTGATTGAAATCAATGGATATAACCGTCGCAATTGACGCAATGGGTGGCGATCATGGCCCTCATGTCACAATACCTGCCGCACTTCTAGCGATTGAGGCCGATAGCGAGCTCAATATTGTTTTGGTTGGATTAAGTGATGCTATTGAAGCTGAACTAAAAGCCAATAAAGCTAGCGTTAGTTCCCGTTTACGTGTGCATCATGCAAGTGAAGTGGTCACCATGGATGAGTCGCCACAGGGTGCACTTAAAAATAAAAAAGATTCCTCTATGCGCGTGGCCATTAATTTGGTTAAAAGTGGTGAGGCCAATGCTTGTGTCAGCGCAGGTAATACTGGCGCGCTAATGGCGACTGCTCGCTTTGTGCTAAAAACCTTGCCCGGTATCGATAGGCCTGCCATCGCAGGTGTATTTCCTAGCCAAAAAGGTAAAACTTACATTCTTGATTTAGGTGCAAATGCAGATTGCACCGCAGAACAGTTGTTGCAATTTGCCGTCATGGGTAGCATGCTGGTGTCATGCGTAGAACATAAAGAAAATCCAACAATAGGCTTATTAAATATAGGTTCTGAAGATATAAAAGGTAGTGAGGTCGTTAAAAAAACGGCTGAATTATTACGCGCTAGCCATTTGAACTTTTATGGCAATGTAGAAGGTAATGATATATTTAAAGGCACTACTGATGTGGTGGTGTGCGATGGATTTGTTGGTAACGTAGCACTCAAAACTTCTGAAGGCTTAGTTCAGATGATGGGACGCTTTCTTTCTCAAGAGTTTAAACGTAACTTGCTGACTAAATTAATGGGTTTGGCGTGTATGCCAGTGCTAAAAGCCTTCAAAAAGCGCATGGATCCGCGTCGCTACAACGGCGCAAGCTTTTTAGGATTACGTGGCATCGTAGTAAAAAGCCACGGCGGAGCCGATAGCTTTGCTTTTTTAAATGCGATTCATACGGCCGTTGAAGAGTCCCGCAATGGTGTGCTTAAGCGTATTACACAGCAGTTAGAAATTGAACATATACAATCGCAAAGAAGTATCACTAAGCCATATCTTACCGCAACCAGTATTGATAACGGGATTACGGAAAACGAATGATTTATTCTCGCATTGCAGGCACAGGTAGTTACCTCCCTAAAAAAATACTGACCAATGCCGAATTAGAAAGCATGGTAGACACTACCGATGAGTGGATTTTTACTCGCACAGGGATTCGTGAGCGCCATATTGTGGCCGATGATGAGTTTACTAGTGATTTAGCCCTGCATGCAGCACGTAATGCCATTGAATCTGCCGGTATCAAAGTGGAGGATATTGACTTGATTATTGTGGCGACCACAACGCCAGATAAAATATTTCCGAGTACGGCGTGTATTCTGCAACAAAAATTAGGGGTTGCAGGCTGCCCAGCATTTGACGTGCAAGCGGTATGTAGCGGCTTTGTCTACGCGCTTGCCACAGCTGATAATTTCATTAAAGCGAATGCAGCTAAATGTGCATTAGTGATTGGTGCTGAGTCATTCTCGCGCATTACCGATTGGACAGATCGCGGCAATTGCATCTTATGGGGTGATGGCGCGGGTGCGGTGATTCTCCAGGCCAGCGAAGAGCAAGGTATTATTTCGACACATCTACATGCTGATGGTAGCTATGAAAAAATGTTACACGTACCACGTCAAGATGACGCTACCTGCCGCGATACTGTCATCATGGAGGGGAATGGCGTGTTTAAAATGGCGGTTAATACACTAGACGCGATTGTTGATGAAACTTTGACGGCGAACGGCATGCAAAAGTCAGATATTGATTGGTTGGTGCCACATCAAGCTAATATTCGTATATTACAAGCCACTGCAAAAAAGTTGGATATGAGCATGGACAAGGTTGTAGTGACCGTTGATAAGCATGGCAATACTTCTGCAGCCTCAATCCCATTAGCCTTAGATACCGCCGTTCGAGATGGCCGCATTAAACGCGGTGAGATTATTCTCATGGAAGCGTTTGGTGGCGGGTTTACTTGGGGTTCAGCGTTAATTAAATATTAACAATAAGTTGTTTAACTATATAAATTACACGAAAATGATGAATAAACTTGCATTTTTCTTTCCTGGTCAAGGCTCTCAATCGATCGGTATGATGGCTGGTTTCGGTGATTCAGCCATGATTAAAAACACCTTTATTGAGGCGTCAGACATCCTAGGTATTGATTTTTGGTCCATGGCAACAGAAACCAACGAAAAGATCAATGAAACAACACACACGCAACCTATTATGCTGATTGCTGGTGTTGCCACTTGGCGGACATGGCTTGCCTTATCAAATAATAAGCCAGCCATGTTAGCGGGTCATAGCTTGGGTGAATATACTGCGCTAGTGGCTTCAGGCGCTTTAAGTTTTAACGATGCTTTGCCATTAGTACGTTATCGTGCTGAAGTAATGCAAACAGCCGTGCCAGCAGGTGTCGGCGCAATGGCTGCGATATTAGGCTTGGACGATGAGGTTGTCCGTGCAGTATGTGCTGAAGCCGCAGAAAATGAAGTGCTGGAAGCGGTAAACTTTAATTCGCCAGGCCAAGTGGTTATTGCGGGCAACAAAGCGGCAGTTGAGCGTGGTATGGCGCTTGCAAAAGAAAAAGGTGCGAAACGTGCATTACCGCTACCTGTCAGCGTACCATCGCATTGCGCACTCATGAAACCTGCGGCAGAGCGGTTAGCTGAATACTTAAAAAACGTGACGATTAATACGCCAAATATTCCCGTGTTACACAATGCAGATGTTGCTTCATACAATGACGCCGATAAAATTAAAGAGGCTTTAATCCGTCAGTTATATAGCCCAGTGCGCTGGGTAGAAGCCGTACAAACAATTCACGCACAAGGCATTACTCAGGCGGCAGAGTGTGGTCCAGGTAAAGTTTTAGCTGGCCTTACAAAGCGCATCGTGGCTGAGTTGCCATGTGTCGCTTTAACTAACAATGAATCTTTGCTTGAGTTGCAAGGCTTGCTTTAAACAACTTAAAATTAAATCCATTATTATGAAGGACTTACCATGTTAACTGGACAAATTGCTTTAATTACAGGTGCTAGCCGAGGTATTGGTGCTGCCATCGCACTAGAGCTAGGCAAGCAGGGTGCAACAGTGATTGGCACTGCAACATCAGTGAGCGGTGCAGCTTCTATCAGTAGTACATTTGCCGCAGCCAATATCAAAGGCGAAGGTGTGGCTTTGAATGTGAATGATGCCGCTCAAATTGAAGCCACATTAAAAGTCATTGTCGAAAAATATGGCGACATCAGTATCTTGGTCAATAACGCTGGCATCACGCGTGATACATTACTCATGCGGATGAAAGATGACGATTGGAATGATGTTATTAGCACCAATCTGACCTCAGTTTTCCGTATGAGTCAGGCTGTATTACGCCCAATGATGAAGGCACGCACTGGCCGTATAATCAGTATATCTTCAGTCGTTGGCCACATGGGTAATGCTGGGCAGGTCAATTATGCCGCAGCAAAAGCAGGAATGACAGGCTTCACAAAATCCTTGGCGGCTGAAGTAGGTAGTCGTGGCATTACTGTTAACTGCGTGGCGCCAGGCTTTATTGATACTGACATGACATCTGAGTTGCCTGAAGAAATTACCAATAAAATGCTTGCGCGTATTCCTGTGGGGCGCTTAGGTAAGACTAGTGAAATTGCCGCTACGGTGGCATTTTTAGCATCATCAGGTGCGGCATATATCACTGGTGAGACCATTCATGTGAATGGTGGCATGTTGATGGTATAAGCACTACTGAACGTCAATGCAGATATAATTTTTGTATTGTTTAAGTTTTTTGGTATTTTTGCTGAGTTTTGGTAGAATGCTGTCTTAGCTGAAGTATATTTTTATATCAGGCTATTTTTTAATAAAAGGGGTAATTAGATGTCTGACATCGAACAACGCGTTAAAAAAATTGTTGCTGAACAACTTGGTGCAAATGAAGCTGATGTTAAAAATGCATCATCTTTTGTGGATGATTTAGGTGCTGACTCACTAGATACAGTTGAGCTAGTAATGGCATTAGAAGAAGAATTCGACTGTGAAATTCCTGATGAAGAAGCAGAAAAAATCACGACAGTTCAATTAGCGATTGATTACATCAATACTAACCTCAAATAATTCAAATGAAAGCAGCAGGTTTTTTTAACTTGCTGCTTTCACCCTTCGTTTCTTAAACCCTTCTAAGAGACAATCTTATGTCTAAGCGTAGAGTAGTCGTCACCGGTCTTGGTGTAGTTTCACCCGTTGGAATTGGGGTTAAAGCTGCATGGGATAACATTGTTGCTGGAAAATCTGGCATTGCACAAATCACTAAATTCGATACAAGCGCCTTTTCTTCTACCATTGCTGGTGAGGTAAAAGACTTCAATGTTGAAGATTTTCTTAGCGCAAAAGACGCTAGGCGGATGGATACATTCATTCAATACGGCTTAGTAGCGGCTATTGAAGCAGTTAAAGACTCTGGAATTATTGTCACTGAAGAAAATGCTGAGCGTATTGGTGTTTCAATCGGCTCAGGTATTGGTGGCATGCAATATATTGAAGATACCGATATTTTGTATCAAGCATCAGGCCCACGAAAAATTTCACCTTTCTTTATTCCTGGCACAATTATCAACATGATTTCAGGTAACTTATCAATCATGTTTGGCTTTAAAGGCCCAAACGTTGCTATTGTAACGGCTTGCACGACTGGTACGCACTCCATTGGTGACGCATCACGCATGATTGAATATGGTGATGCAGACATGATGATTGCAGGTGGTGCCGAAGCTGCTATTACGCGATTAAGTGTCGGTGGTTTTGCGGCTTCGCGTGCTTTATCTACCCGTAATGATGACCCTGCAACCGCAAGTCGCCCTTGGGATAAAGACCGTGATGGATTTGTCATAGGTGAGGGTGCTGGTGTCATGGTGCTTGAAGAATATGAACACGCTAAGAATCGTGGTGCAAAAATCTACGCAGAATTAAGTGGTTATGGTATGAGTGCAGACGCATATCATATGACCGCACCGAATATGGACGGACCGCGCAGATCCATGCGTAACGCCATGAACAATGCGGGCATAGAGCCTAATGCAGTGCAGTTTATCAATGCGCACGGCACATCAACACCCTTGGGTGACTCTAATGAAACTAACGCGATTAAAGCGGCTTTTGGCGAACATGCTTACAAGTTAGTGGTGAACTCTACTAAATCGATGACTGGCCATTTATTGGGTGGTGCTGGTGGTTTGGAGTCTGTATTTACTGTACTTTCTATTTATAACCAAGTTTCACCGCCTACTATTAATATATTCAACCAAGATCCAGAATGTGATTTGGATTTTTGTGCCAATATCGCACGAGATATGAAAATTGAATATGCGTTAAAAAACAATTTTGGCTTTGGTGGTACTAACGGTAGCTTGGTGTTTAAGAAAATTTAGCATTTAAGAGAATTAGGTCTAAAAAAGCCGATTACTTAAGAAAATACAGCTTAATAATAAAAAGTTATTGTTGTGAATATCACCCAAAGCCTGCGTATTAAAACAACGCAGGCTTTTCCTTTTCAGCTAGTTTATTCAGCTAGGCTATGGTTTAATTAAGGCTTATGAATCGTTTTAATACATATCTAGTTAATGGCAGTTTTGAGCTGACAATATCACCTATCGATCGCGGCTTTGCTTATGGTGATGGTGTTTTTCGTACGATGATTATGCGTAATAGCGTGCCAGATAGTTGGCCGCAGCATTACCAAAAATTAGTGGCTGATTGTGCTGTCATTGGAATCGTTTGCCCAAGCGCTGAGTTGCTAATGAGTGATTTACAACAACTATTTGCCATAGATGAAATCGCAGTCGCTAAAATAGTGATTACTAGAGGCGAAGGCGCACGCGGTTACACTCCACCAGCCATTACAACACCTATGCGGGTAGTGGTTAAATCTGTTATGCCGCAATACTCAATGAATCAGCTTGTGCATGGTGTAAATTTGCATGTATGTGATATAAAAATTGCACATCAGCCAAAACTAGCAGGTATTAAGCATTTGAATAGGCTAGAAAATGTTATGGCGCGCATGGAATGGCATGAAGACACCATTTTTGATGGCTTATTATTAGACCAACTAGGCAATGCCATTGAATGTACCATGAGTAATATTTTTGCCCGTTTTGGTAAGACCTTAATCACTCCAGACCTTAGCATGTGTGGCGTAGCTGGTATCACAAGGCAGCGGATCATCAGTTTATCCGCGATATTAAATCTCAAGATTGAAGTTAAGAACATATCGCTTGATGAGTTTCTACAGGCAGATGAAGTAGTCATATGCAATAGCTTATATGGGGCTTTTCAAGTGAGTAAGATTGGTGATGCAACCTTGCCACAACAAGGCCTAGCTAAAATGATTAGAAGCGCACTTAAATCATGATTAAACATATTAAAAATTGGTTGTTGTTAAGTTTATTCGCAACAATATTACTGGGTGGATGGTTAGCTTTTTATGCAATATCCCCTTTAAAGCTGCGCCCTAGCAGCCAAGAAATTGTGATTGAACCTAAAAGCGGTCTTAAAAGTATCGCAAACCAATTGGTGAAACAGGGCGTTTTGAGTGAACCGTGGCGCTTTATTTTAATTGCAAAACTGTTGAAAAAAGAATCGTTTTTACAAGCTGGAAGTTACACGCTCAATAAAAACATTTCACCCTACCAGTTATTACTATCACTTAATCACGGTAAAACAACGCAAGGGAGTGTGACGTTTATTGAAGGGCGTACTTTTGCACAAATGCGCGAAAAATTAGCAATCAATGATGCTGTAAAACAAACGATTACAGGGTTGTCTGAACGTGAAGTATTGAAGTTAGTCGACGCTGAATATACGCTGGCTGAGGGTTTGTTTTTCCCTGATACATTCTACTTTGATCGCAATACAGCAGACATTGTGATTCTGAAGCGTAGCTATGATGCCATGCAGAGCAAGTTAGCCAAAGCGTGGGCGCTCCGTGATAATAATCTACCCTATAAAGATAGTTACCAAGCCTTGATTATGGCGTCAATTGTTGAAAAGGAAACAGGTAAACCAAATGAGCGGCCGATGATTGCTGGTGTGTTTACCAATCGATTACGCCTAGGTATGCGACTGCAAACTGATCCCGCCGTGATCTACGGTATGGGAGCTCAGTACAAAGGTAATATTCGTAAAAAAGATTTAATTGCAGACACGCCCTATAATACTTACACGCGTGATGGCCTTCCACCAAGCCCGATTGCGATGCCTGGCGCAGCTTCAATTGATGCAGTGCTACATCCTGACACTACAAAAGCACTTTATTTTGTAGGTAAAGGCGATGGAAGCCATGCGTTCTCTGATAATTTAGAAGCGCATAACCGTGCTGTTGTTAAGTACCAATTGAAAAAATAATACTCAAGATAATAAAAAATGACGACAGGTAAATTTATCACATTAGAAGGCATGGATGGCGCAGGTAAAAGTACGCATATTCCAACGATTATTGCCGCTTTGCAGGCATGTGGCCATGAGGTGGTTTCAACGCGAGAGCCAGGTGGAACTGTACTAGGTGAACGATTACGTGAACTATTACTACATGAAAACATGCATGCAGAAACCGAAACGTTATTGATGTTTGCGGCACGGCGCGAGCATATAGATAGCGTCATTGCGCCAGCGCTTGCAAGGGGTGCTTATGTGCTATCGGATCGATTTACTGATGCAACTTATGCCTACCAAAGCGGTGCTAAAGGTGTTGTAGCTGCCAAAGTTGAGCTGTTGGAGCAATGGGTGCAAGCTGATTTGCAACCAGATCTAACGCTGCTATTTGACGTGCCCGTAGAAGTGAGCATGCAAAGGCTGGCTACAGCCCGATCACCAGATAAATTTGAGCGTGAAAGTGCAGATTTCTTTACGAGGATTCGTCAGGCTTACCTACAACGAGCACAACAAAACCCATCAAGATTTAGGATTATTGATGCCAATAGGGCGCTTGAAGATGTTAAGCAGTCAGTTGAAGAAATAATTTCAACGCTATGAATTATTTCAATATATTTAACTTAATTAAATGAATAGCTTAACTGATATCTATCCGTGGCAAGCGCAAGTTTGGCGGCATCTCAATCAGGATAATCAAAGAATGCCGCATGCACTATTGCTACATGGTCGCGCGGGCATAGGAAAATATGATTTTTCGCGTATTTTCAGTCAAGCACTGTTATGTTCAAATAGACGTTCGCAAGGTAATGCATGCGGCGAATGCTCTAGTTGCAACTGGTTTAACGATAATAATCACCCGGATTTCCAACTACTGAGCCCAGAACAAGAGGCCGAGTCTGATGAAGAAGTACCAGTAAGTAAAAAAACCAAAAAGAAAACCCAGATATCTGTTGCTCAGATTCGTAATTTAAGCGGCTTTTTAAGTATGACAAGTCATCGCAGTAATGGCATGCGTGTAGTACTAATTCACCCTGCCGAAGCACTTAACCTGGCCTCAGCTAATGCGCTGCTAAAGATGTTAGAAGAGCCTGCTACTGGGGTTGTTTTTATTTTAGTCGCGCAGCAGTTACAACGACTGTTGCCAACTATTATTAGTCGATGCCAAAAAATAAGCATGCCAATACCAAATGAGTCGCAAGCTTTGGCGTGGTTAGGTGAGCAGGGCATACAAAATGCAAAACAACAATTAGCTTATTTAGAAGGCTCTCCAATTAAGGTATTTAATGAGCAATTGCAATTTACTCTGCTAACAGAAATATGGCGTATGCTAGCATTAGGTCGCAATCTTGAGCCAAACATTGCAGCACCAATCTTTATTGCAAGTTCAGTGGAAACTGGTGTTATTGCAGTGCAAAAATGGCTATATGATCTTGTTGCAATGAGGCTAGGTAAGCAAACGCGTTATCATGTGCAGTTTGCAAGTACTTTGCAAGTGCTAGCTGAAAAGGTAAACTTGAGCCGCTTATTCGATTTACAAAGAAAAACTGATGCGTTACGAAAACTGGCATTACATCCATTGAATCATGAGTTGCAAATTGAGAATCTACTCCTTGAATACACTCATATTTTTCAATCCTAATAGCAGGTATATTTAGATTTTTTACATTCCCACCAATAGAGAAAAGTATGGCTGAAGACCTACAAAATGACATCAAGAGTGCTGGCGCAGCTAAGACAGGCGTTCTTTCGCTCGCCATTAAAGAGAAAGCCGCGCTATATGCGGCTTACATGCCTTTTGTAAAAGGTGGTGGTTTATTTATTCCAACAAATAAAGCATTCAAAATTGGCGAAGAAGTATTTATGCTATTAAGCCTTATTGACGACCCCATGAAATTAAAAGTGGTTGGGCAAGTCGTGTGGATTTCACCTTCAGCCCAAGCCAATAGGCCGCAAGGTATTGGGGTGCAATTCCTTGAAAAAGATGGTGGTCTTGAGGCCAAGCATACCATTGAAGGCATACTCGGCGTTGCGTTAAAGTCTTCTCGTCCCACGCATACTATGTAACTGTTGTAATCGATTTTTCTAGCTTATACTTTTGCAACCTCACTTTTGTAACTAAACTAAGATTCAGATGCTCGTAGACTCGCACTGCCACCTTAATTTCCCTGAACTTTTTGCAAACTTACCTGAGATTAAGCAGGCCATGCAAGATAACGAAGTAGGGCATGCGCTATGCATTTCAGTGACGCTGCCAGACTTCCCTCAAGTGCTGGCCTTAGCTGAAACTAACGATAACTTTTATGCTTCTGTAGGCGTTCATCCAGATTATGAGAATATTGAAGAGCCAACAGTTGAAGGCTTATTAGCACTCGCCAATCACCCAAAAGTGATTGCCATAGGTGAAACTGGCCTAGATTATTTTAGGCTTACGGGTGATTTAGAATGGCAACGTACTCGTTTTCGTACCCATATTCGTGCAGCCATTGCATGCGGCAAACCTTTAGTGATTCATACTCGCAACTCGGCTGAAGATACGTTACGCATTATGCGTGAAGAAAGTGCACAACAAGTGGGCGGCGTAATGCATTGTTTTACCGAAAACCTAGAAGTTGCTATGCAGGCCATAGCGCTTGGTTTTTATATCTCATTTTCTGGAATCGTAACGTTTAAAAACGCGCTGACAATTAAAGAGGTTGCGAAACAAGTACCATTAAATAGAATATTAGTTGAAACAGATTCTCCATATCTAGCACCTATGCCATACCGAGGTAAAACCAACCAACCAAGTTACGTAAAACACGTAGCAGAAGAAATCGCAAAATTACGCGGCATCTCTTTTGAAGCAGTTTCTACTGCCACCACAGAGAACTTTTTTCGTTTATTTAAACATGCCACCGCCTAATATTCGCCTTAATTGCTTAGTGAAAATATTAGCTTATATAAAACAGGGTGCTACATGCAACTAACAATGTTAGGTGTAGGCTCAAGTGCTGGCACACCGATGCTTGGTTGTAAGTGTGACACATGCAGTTCTAACGATTCTCGCAATAATAGAACGCGCTGCTCCAGCTTAATTGAGCTAAATAACGGTAAAGTCATCTTAATTGACACGGGCCCAGATTTAAGAAACCAAGCATTAAGAGAAAGGCTCACGCACATAGATGCAGTGCTATATACCCATACCCATGCGGATCATTTGCATGGCATTGATGATTTGCGAGCATTTTGTCAACTTCAGCACAGTCAAATACCACTATATGGTAGCCCTGAGGCTATGGCACACATAGCTGATAAATTTGGCTACACATTACGTGAACCCAGTCACTTTTGGGATTTACCTGTGCTTAAGATCAACCCTATCAATCGACCATTTGAGATTTTTAATCAAACGGTTACGCCAATTCCACTTAAGCATGGAAATACTGAAATATACGGCTATCGAATCGGTGACATTGCATATTTAACAGACGTATCAGCCATTTCCGAGAGATCGCTGGCAATGTTAACAGGTCTTAAGCTTCTGCTCTTAGACTGCCTGCGCTACACAACGCATTATACTCACATCAATTTGGAACAAAGTCTGCAGTACGCTGGTCAGATAAAGGCTGAATCAACATATCTAATACATATGACTCACGAGCTTGAATACATAGAGCTGAGTGCGCAATTACCTAAAAACATCTATGTTGGATACGATGGACTTAAAATAACAGTTGATAGTGTCGGCTAAAGTTGATATTTTACGTTGCTCCTAAGTCCTATACAGTATGCTAATTTTAAGTAAAATGAGATAATGACTGAACTGTTAGGAGATTTAATAAAATGCAATTTACTATGAATGTGACTATGAAAAAATCAATGAAAAAACTATGCCTAGGCTTAACTACAGTTATGCTAGTAACCGCAGCAATGACTGAAGTTAATGCAGCTTCTTTAAATAAAAAAACCTACACCGAAGACCAATTCTTAACCTCGTTCAGTGGTAAATCAAAAAAAGTAATTACAGATAAGCTAGGCGCACCAGTTAAAAAAGAATTATCAGTCAAACCTGAAGGTGCATCTGGCTTTCTAGGTAAAGTTGGCGCTGATGAAAAGAACTCAAAGCGCGTAACTGTAGAAATGTGGTATTACAAAAATCTAGTGAATTACGACCCTAAACACACCTACAAAGAAACTGAGATTACTTTTGTAAATGATAAAGCAATGAATATTGCATTTTTCAACAACAGATAAAACTAACATTTCCTCACCTAGCTAATGCTAAATTAACCAAAGTTAAGTATAAATCCCCAGTTATTGTCATACCTGCGTAGGCGGGAATCTAGGCTAATCAACAACTTAACTGGATTCCTGCCTATGCAGGAATGACCATGTTAATGGGTTTTAGGGTTGAAATTCTCTCGTGCAAATGTCGCTTATGATGAATCTTGAAAATTGTTTTTTTGATTACTTGTGCTATTAGGCAATGGATCTAAGCCGCACTATCTATTATCGGCACCCTAAGGGTTTTCTCTAAGGAGGCACTGATTTATTCATTAAACCTCAATCCGTCATTCCCGTCCCTCTAAGGTCGCTACAAAGTAGCGGGTACTTAGAGAGGATGCGTGAATCCAGTTAAAGTGCAATGTTCTGCACATTAACATGATCGCGCCTAAACTAGGTAATAGTTATTTAGCGTTGACAACTTAAAGATTTGATAAGCTAACGCATGGGTCAATTTCTGAAAGGATATTATGATGGCTTACCCCCCAAGTGCGTCGTCCTGTCTTGGGTATTATGGCCCATGTATGACCGCACATATACAATTTAAACGCGTAATATTATTTCATGGGTATTCTGGGCCATCGTAATGGAATGGACGCCAGACCGGCTGATTCAGAGGGGCTTGAGTATTGGTCATGCCACCCCAACAGCTATATCCATGCAAATATTACCTTCCACCATCGCATCGGTGAAGCCGATAAATAATCCTATTCAAAAACTTCGATAATTAAGTGTGCACACGTATTTCAAGCCGTAGCCAATCCTGTAATACTAAAAAATCACTGATTTATTCCACCGCTCCAGCCTAGTTAATGTTAGGCATGATACAATCTCATCTTATTGATTTAATTGGATAATATGATGCAAGCGAGCTTTTCTGCATTAGAATATACAGCCAAAAAGAAGCAAACACGGCGAGATATTTTCCTGAACCAGATCACACAGATCACCCCATGGGTATGGTTAACGCAAGTCATTGCACCACACTATGCAAATACTGGTGGTCGTGGTTGCCCACCCGTTGGACTAGAATGAGGCAAAAACACTCAGAAACAGGGTGTTTTTAGGTGGAAAAGTCGAAATCCATGGGCTATTCTGAAAATGCCACCACGGGAGCGGTGGAAATTGTGAATGGTTCAGCGCTTCCTTAGGAAATCTACAGCATGTTGGAGCCAATGACGATTAATACTAAATTTTTAGGCAGTTTAATTTTGCTCGTTCTAATTTTCATCAGCGAGACGGCTTATATGCGAGACTGGCTTATACCCAAGACGCAGCATAACTATGCTAAACTTTTATTGATTGTAAGAATAGTGAACGATTTATGAAAAAGTATAACGATGCTATTCCAGAACAGAACTAGGCTAACGCCACGCCCGTTGTTTATTGCGGGCTTTCT
>CAINBI010000039.1 GCA_903846555.1 uncultured Pseudomonadota bacterium | reverse complement strand
GTCTGCAACTTCGCTTCTTCCATATTGATCACCATGCCTCGCATCATGACCGATTTAGAACTTATCTATTCAATTCAGACGCATTTCTTGGTGGAAATACATAACACTTTCAGACTCATTTCATATTGGAAGAGGCTAGGCTTAGTGTCATTACTTAAATTAAGTTAAACTTGCCAAAGTTGCGTCAGGGTCGCATCAAGGTTGTGCCAAATTTAGCCTAAATTTACATAGATACATGAACACTGGAGAAGGAATCATGCGTTATTTAATCATGGCGTTAAGTTTTATTTTAATCACCACGCACGCTAACGCACTTAGTTTGAGCGATTTAAGCAACACAGAGGCGAGTAGTGGGCTTAAAGAATCTCTCATTCAAGGCGCAGGGAAGGCCGTAAGTCAATTAAGTGCCATAGATGGTTTCTTTGGCAATCCTGAAGTTAAAATTCCATTGCCAAGCAGCTTAAAAAAGGCTGAAAAAACCATGCGCATGTTGGGTATGGGTAAACAATCCGATGAACTTATACTTAAAATGAACCGTGCAGCAGAAGCGGCTGTACCAGAAGCAAAAAAATTACTGGTGGATGCTGTTAAAAACATGAGCATTGCTGATGCCAAAACCATTTTGACTGGTAGTGACGATGCCGCCACGCAGTACTTTAAAAAAATCACTTCAGACACTATGGCGAGCAAGTTTTTGCCGATTGTTAAAAAAGCGACGGAGAATGTGCAACTTGCACAGCAGTATAATAAATTTGCAGAAGTGGGCAGAAAATTTGGGGTGGTGAATAAAGATCAAGTCAATATTGAGCAATATGTCACAAAAAAAACGCTCGATGGCGTGTATTTAATGATGGCGCAAGAAGAAGCCGCTATTCGTAAAAACCCAATGGGACAAGCTAGCAGTATGTTGAAAAAGGTTTTTGGTGTGCTTGGCGAGTCTAGATAAGATTTTTTCATGGACTTAGAGTATTACCTGTTTAGCCAACCAGTGCGATAGGTTTAGGCAATGTTGAATCGATATTTAAAGGCGAGAATCTTCGTAAAATGAAGCATTAATCCGTTGGAAACATCCTACATTGTGTATCATTCCACCTAGCCAATTTATAAGCCTAGCCGTCATCACAGAAGGCGTAGAAACGATAGAGCAGCGTAATTTTTAGAGCAATATGCGGGTCCTATGTTTCAAGGGTACTTATTTGGCAAAGCATTGACTGCAAGCGAATATGAAGCCTCACTAAAACGGTCATAGTCATTGATATTGCCGTGTAACATAAACGATGATTGTTGATAAGCAAGCTACTAGGTGGGCAGAAAAATGCCTACCCTATCTGGTTAATATACTTAATTGCCTAGCTGAAGCCACTAGGCTACGTAGCTTCCCGCTAGGTAATACCAGAAACCTTCTATGCGCTCAAACTGGCTTAACTCATGTAGTCTCTCGGCTTTTCCGGCCACTTTGTAACGTGCAACAAACGCTACGGTTGCCGTTATTTCGCTAGTAGTTTCTGTATGCTTTACTTGTAGGCCTAGCCATTTAGTGGGCGGGTCTTCATTGAGGTTGAGCCTAGCAGGGCGGGTTTTTGGGTGCCATGTTTGGAGCAAGTATGATTCCAAGCCCATTGCAAATGCGGTGTAGCGTGAGCGCATCAGTGCTTCGGCGGTTGGTGCGGCTAAGCCGTTGTGGTATCGCTCGCAGCAAGTATTGTAAGGCTTGCTGCTTTCACATGGGCAGAGGTTTTGAGTCATGGTTTTACTGAGCTGTTTAGATAATTTCACGCGTTTCTAAAAACTCAATATCTGGGTAGCGTTCTTGTGCCATTTGCAGATTGACACGGTTTGGCGCGAGGTAAACATATTCATTTGCACCATCCAAGGCTACGTTAAAGCCGTATTTATCGGCAATGGCGCTTAAGTCAGAATCCTTACCGCGCAACCATCGGGCGGCGTAGCAGTCATAATTTTCAAACACAATATCTACGCCGTATTCATGCTCTAATCTGTGCGCGACGACTTCAAATTGCAACATACCGACTGCGCCTAAAATCAAATCATTCGATAATAATGGACGGAATAATTGCGAAGCACCTTCTTCGGCCAATTGTTGTAGGCCCTTTTGTAGTTGCTTCATTTTGAGTGGATTTTTTAGGCGTGCGCGGCGAAAAAATTCTGGTGCGAATGATGGAATGCCAGTGAATCTCAGTTCTTCGCCTTCACTAAAAGTGTCGCCAACCTTGATGGTGCCGTGGTTAGGGATGCCGATAATGTCGCCTGAATAGGCTTCATCCATTGTTGTACGATCTTGCGCCATAAAGGTAATGGCATTATTCACCGCCATGAGCTTGCCTGTGGTGACTTGTTTGATTTTCATACCGCGTTCAAAGCGGCCTGAACATACGCGCAAAAAAGCGATTCTATCTCTATGTTTTGGGTCCATATTGGCCTGAATTTTGAACACAAAGCCAGAGAATTTAGCTTCATCTGGATTCACTAATCGAGCTGAAGTGTTGCGCGCTAGTGGTGCAGGGGATAGATCTACCACCGCATCGAGCAAGGATTGAACGCCGAAGTTATTGATGGCAGAACCAAAATAAACGGGCGTTTGTTTGCCATTTAAAAAGCGTGTTTGGTCAAAAGTGTGAGAGGCGCCACGCACCAGCTCAATATCCACGCGCAAATCATTGGCAATGCGGCCTAGTACTTCGTCTAAACGTGGATTATCCAAGCCTTGAATGATCTCAGAAGTGCCTTTATCAGCACGCGGATCAAAAAACGAAATGGTATCGGTGTAAAGATTATAAACGCCTCTAAAGCCTTTACCCATACCAATCGGCCACGTCATTGGCGCACATTCCATGCCCAAAGTGGTTTCAATTTCATCGAGCAATTCAATCGGCTCGCGGCTTTCGCGGTCTAATTTATTGATGAAAGTGATGATGGGCGTGTCGCGCATGCGGCACACGTTGAGTAGTTTGATTGTTTGTGCTTCTACACCGTTTACTGCATCAATCACCATGACCGCAGAATCCACTGCGGTTAATGTTCGATAAGTATCTTCAGAAAAGTCATCATGACCTGGAGTATCTAGCAGATTCACCATGTGATCACGATACGGAAACTGCATGACCGATGAGGTGACTGAAATGCCACGTTGCTTTTCAAGCTCCATCCAGTCTGACGTTGCATGGCGTGAGGCTTTACGGCCACGCACTTCACCCGCGACTTGAATCGCGCCACCAAACCATAATAGTTTTTCTGTTAGCGTGGTTTTACCCGCATCTGGGTGGGAAATAATTGCAAAGGTGCGACGCCGTTTGATTTCTTCTTGCAGAGATGCCATTTGGTGGGGATATTTTATGTAAAACGCTATTTTACCTTAAATGTTTATTTATGCTTAATGGGTGATGCCAGCCGCCTCAATGCACACGCCTAGCACCACCAATATTACGCCTGCAAAAGCCTCTGTTGCGAAAAAAATCAGCACGGCGCCTATTAGCACAAGTGCTACGCTCAAAAAACGCCTTGTAGATTGCTTGCCTAACATGTTAAATTTTACCGACTCCAATGCACGCGTAGCAAGTGTTCGTCAGCGTTGTATTGAAGGTCTAATTCACCTTGATAGGCATGGCGTAAGGCTTCGCCTATGCCTCTTGCCAAGTGGATATCGGTGGTGGTGACTAATACAGAATCTTTCTGCTGCTCTATTGCCATGATGCGCTTGAGCGGATGCTCTGCACGCTGGTGCTGCTCATTGCGGGCAAGCGGCTGGCTCTGGTAATTTTTCTTTAGCATGATACGCATCAATATCTTGCTCTAGCAAAGGGCGGTCGTGGCTTGCTGGGTGAAAATCGGTGTTTGTTTGATTGATGGTCATTTTAAGGTTCCTTTTCTGTTGGGTTATTTGATTGTTTAGTTGCATTAAACGCATTGTTTTTAATAGCGATTTTTAATAACGGATTTAATAAACTTAACCTAAATGATATATATTTAGTTAAGGTAATAAGTTAATACATTTACCTAAGGTCTTAATTTTTCTTCATTTTTTTGTTCATTTACAATCAATTTGGAAATAGTGCCAAATTCTTTTGCCAGTAATAACAATAAATCATCCAGTGTGACAATGCCTAGCAAACCGCCGGCGCTATCCACCACTGGAAGCCTCCTAACGCCTTTAACTGACATTAGTTGAATGGCCTTAAAAATACCTGCATCCTCTTTCACCACCACCAAGTGCGTTCCCATAATGTCGCCAGCCGTAATCACCTTACAATCAAGCTCAGTGGCCACTAGTTCTATCACAATGTCACGATCCGTCACAATGCCGACAGGGACTGATTTCCCTTTACGGTCTTCTATCACCACTACATCGCCCACATGATATTGGCGCATAAGCATGGCGGCATGTAGCACCGTGGCATCACGATGTACTGTAATTAATTCACGGCTACAAATTGCACTAATAGTCATTTTTTTTCCTTTATAGTCAGCTGCTTTGATGGGTTGAATAAAGATCACGTTTTGTTAAAGGCAGGTACTACTACCAACTTTCCCAACACTCCAACCTGAGTCGGCCTGAGTAGACATTATTTTTTAGCAGTCGGTAATTTTCTAACCAGTAACACCGGTACTGGGCTTGTGCGCGCTACCGTTTCAGCATCGCTACCCATTACCAATCGCTCAACGCCGCGTAAACCATGCGTGCCCATCACAATTAAGTCTGCCGGCCATTCTTCAGCTTCGCTCACCACAAACTTGGAGACTCTGCCACCTATGGCTTCCAGTACTTTTGAATCGGCATTAACGCCAGCTTTATGGGCGGCATCTTCAGCTTTTTTGAGCACTTTCTTGCCATTTTTTCGCAAAATTTCATCAATGTAGATGACATTCAAATCACCAGTCACATCTAAAATTGGAAAGTAAGTATCAATCACATGCAAAAATCTTAGATTGGCATTGTGATCTTTCGCAAGTTGAATCGCTTCGTTCATGCCGCAGTTAGAAGTTTGGCTACCATCTATCGGGCAAATAATTTGCTTGTACATACAATGACCTTCCATAAAATTAATTTTAATTAACGTCAAGTTAATCAACGTTAGATTAACCAAGCCTAATGTGCAGTAATGCTCGAAAAAACCACAGGATTTTTACGCAAAGCAGGCGTTATTTCTTCATCTGGATAGCCAATAATAATGGGCGCAACCACTGAAAAGTTATCTGGAATTCTAAGCTTTGCCCTAACGCTAGGCACATTAAACGCGGGCAAGGCACTACCAATCACGCAAGAACCCAACTCCATCGCACAGGCTGCCAGCATGAGATTTTCTGCGGCTAGCCAGCAATCTGCGGCAAAAAATGGTGACGCTGTTTTTCCGCAAATCACAATAAGCGTATTTGCATTATGGAAAATATTAAAATCAGGCGTATCAAAAATATCAAGTTTATAATCGGCGTGTTCAGCTCTATGTTGATGCATTTCTGCCAGAAATATAGGTTTGGCCTGATCGGATAAACTTTTTAACAACGGCTTGTCCTGAATAATCACAAAAGCCCAAGGCTCTTGATGTATGGCGGTTGGCGCCCTTACTGCCGCCTCCAGCAAATTACGGATCGTTGAATGCTCTACTTTTTTGGCCTTAAATTTACGTACTGAGCGCCGTGCAAGTATTGTTTCAAACACTGACTTTTCAAAGATAGGCAATGGCACGATTCAGATACCTCCATAACAAATTCCGCTAACCCCATTTCTGTGTAGATTATCAAGAAAAAGAATGCGAGGTAATCCGCGTGAGCACGTATAGCAATGTGTTGGAGCGCTAGGCTAGTATGCTGTTATTGGATTGACTTGCGTGCGAGCTGTAAATTTACGGAGGTGTTTGTAAGTATTTGGTGATGATAGGGTATTGGGTAGTCAAAACCCAAGCTTTCCCATAGTAATAGGGATGTAGTGATGCATTAAAAGAAGCGTGAAAGTTTTAAAAAATCGTAAAAGATTACAAAATGATGCCCTGCGACACCCGTCCCTATTGCCTCACAGGGCATCTTTTTTAACTATTTAGCTTGATGTGCGAGAGCATTTTAACGTTCAGAACGTCACGCGTTGCGTGATTGATAGCGTGATTTATATTCAGCATTTATATTGAGGAACAATCATGAAATATTACTTATTAGGCTTTTGTATTATCTTGATAACGGCCTGTACTGCACATGAAAATACACAAAAAACCACGGCTAATGTTCAGACAAACGTGGCTGCCGTTCCTGAAACAGCTCAAATTTGCCTCGCTTGCCACGGTGTGGATGGTATTCATGGTAAAGATGGCGTGCCTCCGCTTGGTGGTCGCACTTATGATGATTTAGTGAATGCTATGCACGATGTACGAGAAGCGTATTCTCCTCAGCCTTTGCTGGGGCATTTTTTGAGTGATGATGATATTAAGGAAGTTGCGATGTATTTTTCTATTCTGAAATAGTTTTATATGCCTATGAACAATTCTCAGTCACCACAACTCCATCCGTAGGAGCGGCGCCTCGCCGCGAAAAATGGCGCAACTTTCACCGTCACCATCGCGGCGAGGCGCCGCTCCTACGGAAAATGGCTATGCTTGGCGTTTCCTGTACCACCTAACCTGAAAATAGTATAGAGGCATATAGTTTTATATGCCTCTATACTGAGGGTTATATAGAGGCAGGTAGTTTTAAGCAGTGAGGCTGCGCTGTACCTGTAACTCGGTGCCTATAACTACCAGTGAAAGTCAGCAGACACGGTATTGACAGACGCTATTTCACTTCGCCTTCATGCGCGATGCGGGCTAAATCCAGCAGATTTACCGCGCTGGTTTTATGCATAATTTTAGACTTATGAATCTCGACTGTGCGATGACTGATGCCCAAGTGACGTGCTATTTCCTTATTGGGGTAGCCCTGAATCGCCAGCGTCATAACGTCTCTTTCACGGTCTGTCAGTTCTGCGATGCGCGAAATCGCATCTTGCCGAATGACTTTGACTGACATCATTTGTTGAGATTCGCTAATGGCAAAGCGTACCGCAGTCATCAACTTTTCACGCGTCACAGGCTTGGTTAAAAAGTCCAAAGCGCCAGCTTTAATCGCTCTTACGCTCATTGGAATATCGCCATGACCTGTGAGAAAAATAATCGGCATGAGCATATTCCGATGGCTAAGCGCATCTTGCAGTTGCATGCCGTCCATGCCTGGCATACGAATATCTATGATGATGCAACCTAAACATGCTGGCTGCGAGGCTTCTAAAAACTCCTCTGCGCTGGCATAGGTTTTTACCACAAAGTTTTCCTGACCTATCATCAGCATGAGTGAATCTCTAATTGCGGGATCGTCATCCACAATAAAAACCGTGGCAGCAGAAAGTGTTTGAGTCTGTGTCTCAGAAAGTGGGTCTGAAAGGTTCATGGGTCAAGTTCCTCATAGTGCAAAAGGTAAGGTAAAGTGAAATGTAGCGCCAACCTGGGTGCTTGGGTCAAGCCAGAGTTGCCCGCCGTTAGCCTCGATAAGCGCGCGGCTAATGGCTAGCCCCATGCCGATGCCCGTTAGTTTGGTGGTAAAAAAAGGATCAAAAATGCGTTTGGCGGTTTCAGCATCTAGGCCTGGCCCGTTGTCTTGCACTGTGACATGTGCCATATTGGTGGTTAAATTCGTGCCAACTTGTATGGTGATGGCTGAAGATTTTAAGTTTGAGCCTCGCATCGCTTCTATAGCGTTTCTCAGCAGATTGACCAATATTTTCTGTACCTGAATTCGATTGCCCATTACTTTTGGCACAGCTTGTTCTAACTGTAGTATTGGGTGAAACTCACCATAACCACTGCCACGCGCAATATTTAACGCTTCTTTTACCGCTTCATTAAGATCAAATCTCTCAGTGACTAAATCACCTTTTTGCAGAAAAGCCAATAACTCATGCAAGCTAGCGCCTGCGCGTTGTGCTTGTTCTACGCAGCCTTCTAGGGCGCGTTTTAAATTGTCTGGGTAATGCGTGCCAGCATTTAATGCGTGCAGCGCCACTTCGCTATAGGCTGATATTGCGGCTAAAGGTTGGTTAAGCTCATGTGCAATGGCCGATGCCGTGTGCGCCGCAACCATTTGTTGCGAAATAGATTCGGTTTCGGCGCGTTGTTCCTGTAACTTTATTTCCAGCATCTTGCGTTCTGTAACATCCCACGCCACACCTACCAGCCGCGTTGCTACGCCATCTTCAAAATGCATTTTGCCCACGGCAGATACCCAGCGCTCAAGCTGATTGTTTGGGTGAATCACCCAGTACTCAGCATGGTATTCGCCATTACCTTTTGGATCGATAGCGGTATCAAGCGCGGCTTGTCTAGCGGCGCGATCTTCAGGATGAATCGACGTAACAAAGCGTTTATAGGTGATGGCTTCGTTTGTTTCTGCACCCCAAAGTTCACGCATTTTTTCATCCCAATGCAGTACATTTTGGTTGGAGTCGAAATCAAAAACGGCTAAATCAGCGGCCTGTTTTGCCAGATGTAGCCGCTCTTCGCTGATTTTGAAAGACTCTTCAGCGTCGCGACGTCTATCCGTGGAATAAAACGTGACTAAGGAAAAAAGTTTACCGTCAGCATGCATAGGGCTCAAGCCAATATCAACTACAATTTCGCTACCGTCTTTTGTGAGTGCTGACAGCGCTTTTCCGCTACCCATTGCCCGTTTTTCTGGCTTTTCCAAATAGCCTGCATGTAAATGATGGTGATGTTGGCGGTGTCTTTCTGGCATTAGGCTTTCAACCGTTAGCCCGCATATTTCTGCCGAAGAATAGCCGAATAATTGTTGCGCCGAAGGGTTGGCTAAAGTCACCACGCCCTTAGCATCCACCAGCAACATAGCCTCAGCCGCTGTATCAAACAACAATTGAAAACTCAAGCTTTGAGGTAGATTGGTCAAGCAGAATCCTTGTTAGAAAATGCATTGCAAGCAAGTCAGCTCAGTCTACGTCAGAACATGGATAAGTGTCTATCAATGTCCGTTTGTATAAGGGCTAGCCCTTACGTGCTTGCACGCATTTACTAATAATCTGTAGCTCTGTGAATACACTTAAGGAGCCGCTGATTTATTACGCCAGTCATACATTGGATAAATGGAGTCTGACCCCATTGATTCTTGCCGAGTCAATATACGCATCGAACTGGGCAAGCTCTTGCTCACTTGGAGTGCCATGAAATACGAAATCACTACGGGTAAAGTCTGTCATTTGTTGTTCCGCCTTTCTTTGGTTAATGAGTCTTACATTTCATCAAAACTATTATCTTCTGCCGAGTAGCAACTGCCTTCTAAAACTTTCACATTGTTGCACCGTGAGGACGCTGGGATCGATCACCGTGGGTTGCCCTAGGTCGTAGGTCCAGACTCTAATTTTTCTATAAAATTTTACTATGTCATAGTTGGCACGAATGCGCTGCTTTTCAAATTGAGGCAGATAAATTAAATAGTCGCCACCGCTGCCACCAAGCAAAAATTTAGCCTCGGCACCGCCTGCCAGCTTGAAGTAGATCCCCCAGGTTTTATTCCACATGGTTTGTTCCTTGTTGTAATAGCCCCATTTCTCAGGGTCTGGCGTGGGATCCGTTTCAATCTTGCCATTGATCAGGATATTGACTAGGTCAGCGACCTTATTGCTATCTTCGGTTTTGTAGATACATGCGCCACGCTTGAGCTCCACCTCATTGGGGTCGCGGACAATGTCTTGTCTCATCTCCCAATAAAAGGTCACACTTTGCGCTGCCCGCAATTTGTCATAGTCCAGTGCAAGCGGTTCACCACGCAATCCAAACAATTGGGGGTCGGCTGTAGCAACCGATAAAAATGATAGCCATATCACAATTGCCATAAGTAATCGGGGTAGCCAGCGTAGCTCGTATGAAGCTAAAAGCGCATTACAGGGATTTCTCTGCTTACCGTCCCATCCTCCGCCCCACATTACACTACGCTTCATGCACACAACAATAGCAACAATAGGGGACGAACCACGATTTATTCTGTTTTGCATTGTTTCCTCTCTCTCAAACCATTTCATGCTGCCATCCTCCATGCATCATCATTCATTGCGTTTCCAAACAGGCGGTCATTGCCATCGCCACCGCTGAGTTGGTCGTTGCCGTCTCCGCCTTGTAGTTGGTCGTCGCCTTCTTCGCCATAGAGTTTGTCATCGCCAGCGTAGCCAAACAGAATGTCATTACCAGTGCCGCCCCAAAGGTTGTCTG